>NZ_BAAAKJ010000274.1:5369-14744 GCF_039527695.1 Kitasatospora putterlickiae | reverse complement strand
GGCCCGCCGACCGCGGGACACGCGGGACACGCCGGACCGGTCGGACCGTACGCGCCGACCCCGGCTCCCACCCGGCACCAGCCCCCGCTGCCACCGCCGGGCCACCCGCCGCACCCCCGGCCACCACGGGGCCGGCGGGGGTACGGCGTGCCCGCGGCCGTGCTGGTCCTCGCCCTCCTGCTGGGCGGCGGCTACCTGCTCGTCGAGCGGCTGCGCGACAACGACGGCGACGACGGCAAGGGCGGCAAGGGCGGCGCCGCCAACCCCGCGGTGGGCATCGTCCCGGACAAGTTCATCGGAACGTGGGTCGGCGAGCGCAAGACCACCGACGGGATCGTCACCACCGTCACCCTCACCATCGCCCAGTCGGCGCAGGACGAGGAGAAGAGCGGCATCCGCGCCGAGACGCCGAAGACGGGCATCTGGTGCGAAGGCAAGTGGAAGCTCAGTTCGGTCAAGGAGGACGAGCTCTCCTACGCGGCCCGGACGACGGACTCCTCGCCCGGCGCGGAGTGCATCACCGACCGGTCGACCTACCGGCTGATCACCATGCGGCCGGACGGCACCCTCCGCTACACCATGGACCTGATGGATCCGGACCAGTACATAGCCCTGCGCAAGCTGCGCTGAGCCGCGCGCCGACGGCCCGGAACCGACCGCCCCGTCCGCCCGTCCTCTCCACGGGGAGGGCCCCAGAGGTGACACCCCGTCCGTTCTTCACCGACGAGGTCCGAGGAGATCCGTGGTCGACACCGTCAACTCACTCGCCGCCCGCCTGCACGAGGTACTGGTGGAAATCCTGACCAAGGGCGCCCCCGTGGCCGGTACCAGGGGCCTGCACGACGTCATCGCCCGTGCCGGCGCGCTCGGCCCCGACGGCGCGTGGCTCGCCGCTTCGGGCCACGCGAACCTGGCCGGGCTGGCGTGCATGGAGGGGCGGGCGGACCTGGCGATCCTCCATCTGGAGGCCGCGGTGGCGGGGGGTTTCAACGACTGCGTCTCGCTCCACACGCCCCCCGTGCTGCCGCTGCACCACGATCCCCGCTTCCAGGCCCTGTACCGGCGGATGCGCGTCACCCAGGCCGACCTCGACGAGTTCTTCTGGGCGCACCAGGAGATGGGGCTCATGATGCGGGACGCCCAGCGGGCGAGCGTCGACAACCTGGGCCGCTACGACTCCGGGGTGTCCCTGCTCCCGCAGGCTCCGCTGCCGACCCGCGAACCGGACACGGTCGGCGTCCTGATCACCCGGGTCGACCTCGCGGCCGCCCAGACCGCGCTCCAACAGGCCGCCGTGAAGGCGGACTTCCAGCGCGCCTCCGGCAACAACAGTCTCAGCCTCATCGACGACACCTGGGACTACGCCCGCGCCAGGCGCGACGCCTGGGACGCCGACGTCCTGGACTCCCAGCGCCTGCGCGTCTCCGAGGCCCGGGCCTTCGTCGAACGGCCCGGCGCCGACACCACGCTCACCCACTGCCCCCCGCTGGGCTCGATCCGCTACCCGGCCTGACGGGCGTGCGCGAGGCGGACGGCCGGGCCCCTGATCCGGGGTGATCGGCCGTCATCGGCGGTGGGCCGGACGGTCGTCGTTCGTCCGCCGGATGTCCCGCGGACGGCGGGTGCCGCGGGGCCGACGGGTCCTGCTCGGGCGGTGGGTTCTTCGCGGCCGGTGTGCTCCGGCCGCCGCCCGGGTGCCGACGCTCAGCCGCCGAGGCGCGCGAGCAGCAGGCGGGCGCGACGGGACTTGGCCTCGGCGCGGTGCTTCAGGTACAGGGCGTGGGCGAGCCGGTGCTGCTCGGCCTCCCGCATCCGCTCGTCGATGATGGCGCGGGCGGTGTCGAGGTGGTAGTTCATGGCGGTGGATCCCCCTGCTGGTGGGTGGCCTGCCGATGCCTTCAACATCGGCCCCAAAGGCTCCCTCGTGCCTACGATTCTACACCCAAATTTGAGCAGGGAGCGCCATTTCCCAGCCGTGGCGGTTTGTTGTCCTGTTGTTTGAAGGCCCGTCGGTTGATGAGGAGCGGGTGTGCCCGGCGTGACCGGCAGCCGTCCCGGTCAGCCCGTGGCGTGCGCGCGGGCCAGCCGGGCGCCGGCGGCGGTGAGCCAGTGGGCCGCCCGCCCGCGGGCGTCGGCGGGATCGCCGGACAGCTCGGTGAGGGTGAGCGCGCCGGGGCCGGCGGCCTCGCCGGCCGCGACCCGGGCGGGGGTGCCGGCCCGCTCCGCGCGGACGAGGACCTCGCCGACCGCCTTGCCGAGCAGGCTGGTGGCGTCGAAGCGGCCCTCGCCGGTGATCACCAGTCCGGCCCCGGTCAGGGCTTCGTCGAGTCCGGTCAGCTCGGCGACCGCCGCCGCGCCGGGGACCACCTCGGCGCCCCAGGCGGTCACCAGCCCGTAGGCGGTGCCGCCCGCCGCGCCCGAGCCGGGGCGGGCCGGATCGCCGCCTAGCAGCTCGGCGAAGCGGCGCAGCCCCGCCTCCAGGAGGGCGACCCGGGCCGGGTCCGCACCCTTCTGCGGTCCGTACACCGCCGCCGCCCCGGTGGGGCCGAGCAGCGGGTTGGTGACGTCCGTCAGCAGCCGGACGCCGCCGGGCGGGGCGGCGCGCAGGTCGGTGCGGTCGAGCCGGTCGGCCCGGGTGAGGGCGCCGCCGCCGTCCGGGAGCCGGGCGCCGGTGTCGTCCAGCAGTCGCAGCCCGAGGGCGGCCAGCAGTCCGGCGCCCCCGTCGGTGGACGCGGAGCCGCCGAGCGCGACGGTCAGCCGCCGGGCGCCGGCGTCCAGCGCGGCGGCGATGGTCTCACCGGTGCCGCGGGTGCCGGCGGTGAGCGGGGCGAGGGCGCCGCCGAGCAGGGGCAGGCCGCCGGTGTCGGCGAGTTCGACCAGCGCGGTGCCGTCCGGCAGCAGCACGTAGCGTCCGGTGACCGGCCGCCCGTCGGGGCCGGTGCAGCCGGGGACCGGGTGCGCGACCGCGCCGGGGAGGGCCGCCGCGAGCGCGTCGAGGGTGCCCTCCCCGCCGTCGGCCATCGGCCGGATCAGCAGTTCGTCGTCCGGCCGCACCGAGCGCCAGCCGGCGGCCAGCGCCAGCGCGGCGTCCCGGGCGGTGACGGTGCCCTTGAAGGAGTCGGGGGCGACGACGACCCTCACGGCCGCGCCAGGTGGGTGAGGTGCCGTTCGATCAGGGTGCGCAGCGTCTGCTCGCCCGGGGTGTCCCAGATCTCCTGGTTGAAGATCTCGACCTCGATCCAGCCCCGGTACCCGGCGGCGCCGACCAGGTCGGTGAGGGCGCGGAAGTCGATGTGGCCGTCGCCGACGTGGCCGCGGCCGAGCAGGGCGTCGGCGGGCAGCGGCAGGGTCCAGTCGCACACCTGGTAGGAGGCGATCCGGTCCTCCCGTCCGGCGCGGGCGATCTGCTCGCGCAGCGCCGGGTCCCACCAGACGTGGTAGCTGTCCACGACCACGCCGACCTGCCGGGCGGGGTGCGGGGCGGCGAGGTCGAGCGCCTGGCCGAGGGTGGAGACCACCGCGCGGTCGGCGCAGAACATCGGGTGCAGCGGCTCGATCGCCAGCCGCACGCCGAAGTCACCGGCGTGCGGGGCGAGTTCGGCGAGCAGGTCGGCGACGGCGGCGCGGGCGCCGACCAGGTCGCGGCTGCCGGCCGGCAGGCCGCCGACGACCAGCACCAGGGTGTCGGTGCCGAGTTCGGCGGCCTCCTCGATGGCCCGGAGGTTGTCGGCGAGCGCGGCCCGGCGCTCCTCGGGCCCGTCGGCGGTGAGGAACCCGCCCCGGCAGAGACTGCTGACGGCGAGTCCGGCGTCCCGGCAGAGCTTCGCGGAGCGGGCCAGGCCGGTCTCGGCGACCTTGTCGCGCCACAGCCCGATGGCCGGGATGCCGGCGTCCACGCAGCCCCGCACCGCCTCCGGGAGGCTCCAGCCCCGGGTGGTGATCTGGTTGAGCGACAGCCTCTCCAGGCCGTGTACCGCGGTGGTGCCGCTCATGCCGTCACCCCCGCGACCGCGAGCAGGCGGCGCATCCGGTCGGCCGCGAGGTCCGGGTCGGGGAGCACCCCGGCGGCGTCGGCGAGCCGGAACAGTTCCACCAGGTGGGGCACCGAGCGTCCGCTCTGCGCGCCGCCCACCATGGTGAAGTGGTCCTGGTGGCCCGCCAGCCAGGCGAGGAAGACCACTCCGGTCTTGTAGTGGAAGGTCGGCGCGGCGAACAGGTGCCGGGCCAGCGGCAGGGTCGGCGCGAAGAGCTCCTCGTAGCGGTCGAGGTCGCCCTCGTCCAGCGCCCGCAGCGCCGCCGCGGCGGTGGCCGCGATCGGGTCGAAGACGCCCAGCAGGGCGTGGCTGTGACCGAGTTCGTCACCGCGGATCAGCTCGGGGTAGTGGAAGTCGTCCCCCGTGTACATCCGCACCCCGGCCGGCAGGGCGCGACGCAGGGCGACCTCCCGGTCGGCGTCCAGCAGGGAGACCTTGATGCCCTCGATCCGGTCGGCGTGCGCGCCGATCAGCTCCAGCACGGTGGCGGCGGCCGCGTCGAGGCCGGGGGAGCCCCAGTAGCCGGCGAGCGCGGGGTCGAACATCTCGCCGAGCCAGTGCAGCAGCACCGGCCGCTCGGAGGCGGCGATCAGCTCGCCGTACACCTCCAGGTAGTCCTCCGGGCCGCGCGCGGCGGCGGCCAGGGCGCGGCTGGCCATCAGGATCGGCTGGGCGCCGGCCTCCTGGACCACGGCCAGCTGCTCCTGGTAGGCGGCCCGGACGGCGTCCAGCGGGTGGGGCCCGGGGGCGAGCTGGTCGGTGCCGACGCCGCAGGCCAGCCGGCCGCCGCAGGCGCGGGCCGCGGCCCCGGAGCGGGTGATCAGCTCGCGGGTGGCCGGCCAGTCGAGGCCCATGCCGCGCTGGGCGGTGTCCATCGCGTCGGCGACGCCCAGGCCCAGCGACCACAGGTGGTGACGGAAGGCGAGGGTGGTGTCCCAGTCGATGGCGGCGGGCGCGCCGGGGGCGTTGTCGCCCAGCGGGTCGGCGACCACGTGGGCGGCGGCGAAGGCCGTCCGGGAACGGGCGGGGGCGGGCGAGGCGGGCAGGGCCGCGGGTTCGCGCAGCCGGATCCGGCCGTGGCCGGGCAGAACGATCTCGGTCATGGTGTCAGCGCATTCGTCTCGTCGGCGGGCGGCTTCGGGGCGGTCGCCGCCCGGGCGGCCGGGTGCTCGGTGGCCGGCCCGGGTGCGGCCGGCGGGCCGTCACAGGGACAGCTCGGGGACGTCCAGTCGGCGTCCCTCGCGGGCCGAGCGCAGGCCGAGTTCGGCGAGCTGCACGCCCTTGGCACCCTCCAGCAGGTCCCAGTGGTACGGGGAGCCGGTGGCCACGTGGCGCAGGAACAGCTCCCACTGCGCCTTGAAGCCGTTGTCGAACTCCTCGTTGTCCGGCACCCGCTGCCACTGCGCGCGGAACGGCTCGGTGGCCGGGAGGTCCGGGTTCCAGACCGGCTTGGGGGTGGCCGCCCGGTGCTGGAAGCGGCACTCGCGCAGCCCGGCGACCGCGCTGCCCTCGGTGCCGTCCACCTGGAACTCCACCAGCTCGTCGCGGTCCACCCGGACCGCCCAGGAGGAGTTGATCTGGGCGGTGATGCCGCCCTCCAGCTCGAACACGCCGTACGCGGCGTCGTCGGCGGTGGCCCGGTAGACCCGCCCGTGCTCGTCCGTCCGCTCGGGGATGTGGGTGGCGGTGTGCGCGTACACCGAGCGGACCGGGGCGATGACGCCGTCCAGCACGTAACGCCAGTGCGGGAACATGTCGAGGACCATGCCGCCGCCGTCCTCGGCGCGGTAGTTCCAGGACGGCCGCTGGGCCTGCTGCCAGTCGCCCTCGAAGACCCAGTAGCCGAACTCGCCGCGCACCGAGAGGATCCGGCCGAAGAACCCGCTGTCCACCAGCCGCTTGAGCTTGAGCAGGCCGGGGAGGAAGAGCTTGTCCTGCACGGCGCCGTTGCACACCCCGGCGTCGCGGGCGAGGCGGGCGAGGGCGAGCGCGGCCTCCAGCGACTCGGCGGTCGGCTTCTCGGTGTAGACGTGCTTGCCGGCGGCGATCGCGGTGCGCAGCGCGGCCTCGCGGGCGGGGGTGACCTGGGCGTCGAAGTAGATCTCGGCGAGCGGGTGGGCGAGGGCCTCGTCGAGCGAGGTGGTCCAGTGGGTGAGGCCGTGCCGCTCCGCGAGGTCCTTGAGCTTGTCGGCGCTGCGGCCGACCAGGATCGGCTCGGGCCACAGCGTGTCGCCGTCGCCGAGCGGCAGGCCGCCCTGGTCGCGGATGGCCAGGATGGAGCGGACCAGGTGCTGGCGGTAGCCCATCCGGCCGGTGACGCCGTTCATGACGATGCCGATCACCCTGCGGGACATGGGGGTTCTCCGATTCGTTGCTGGTGCGGGGAGCACGTGATGCGGGAACGCGCGGTGCGAGGACGCGCGGCGCGGGAAGCGCGTGGTGCGGGGCCGCGCGGCACAGGGGCGCGGCGCGGGATCACGCGGTGCGGTGCTCGTCCTCGGCGAGGACGGGGTGGGCGAACGGCAGCCCGGCGGTGTAGCGGGCGAGCTCGTCCGCGGCGGCGGCCGCCATCCGGTGCAGCTCGCCGCCGAGGGAGCCGGCCACGTGGGGGGTGAGGACGACGTTCGGCAGGTCGTAGAGCGGGGAGTCGGCGGGCAGCACCTCGGGCTCGGTGACGTCGATGACGGCGTCGAGCCGCCCGGAGGAGACCTCGCGGACCAGCGCCTCCTGGTCGACCAGCGAGCCGCGGGAGGTGTTGACCAGGGTGGCGCCGTCGCGCATCAGGGCGAGCCGGCGGCCGTCGATCAGGTGCCGGGTGGCCGGCAGCTCCGGGGCGTGCACGCTCACCACGTCGGAGGCGGCGCAGAGCTCGTCCAGCTCGACGGCGCGCGCGCCCAGCCGGGCGGCCTCGGCCGGGTCGACGTAGGGGTCGTGCAGCAGCAGGTCGAGGTCGTGCGGGCGCAGCAGTTCCAGCACCCGCCGGCCGATCCGGGAGGCGCCGACGATGCCGACGGTGCGCCGGTAGTTGCCCGCCGTGGCGTACGCCAGCTGCCAGTCGTGCGGGGCGCGCCGGAGCCGGTACTCCTCGCGGATCTCCAGCAGCCGCTTGTTGGCGAGCAGCACGGCGGCGACGGTGTACTCGGCGACCGGCAGGGCGTTGGCCCAGGCCGCGGAGGTGACCTGGAGGCCGCGGCGCCAGCAGGCCTCGGTGACGTGGTGCTTGACCGAGCCGGCGGCGTGGATGACGGCGCTCAGCCGCGGCGCGGCGTCCAGCACCTCCTCGTCGATCGGCGGGCAGCCCCAGCCGGAGACGATCACCTCGGCGTCGGCGAGCGCCGCGCGGGCCTCGGGGGTGCCGAAGTCGTCCAGGACGAGCCCGGGGTCGAGGTCGGCCAGCGCGGTGAGCCGGGCCAGGGTGTGCGGGTCGATCAGGCGGCCGGCGAGCTCGCGGTGCATGGCGAGGACGGCGCGGGGACGGCAGACGGGCCGGCCGTCGGGCACGGTGTCCTCCCGGTCGGGGGTGGGGGCGGTCGCGGCGGGGGTGCCGGTCGCGGTGTCGGCGGGGTACGGGTTCACTTGACGCTCCCTGCGGTCAGGCCGGCCTTCCAGTGCCGCTGGAGCAGCACGAACGCGAGCACGAGCGGCACGACGGCGAGCAGCGAGCCGGTGATGACCAGCGGGTAGTACTCGGGGAAGGCCTTGGTCTGGGCGTTCCAGCTGAACAGGCCGAGGCTGACCGGGAAGAGCCGGTTGTCGGAGAGCATCACCAGCGGCAGGAAGAAGTTGTTCCAGATGGCGGTGAACTGGAACAGCAGCACGGTGACGAAGCCGGGCATCACCATCCGCAGCCCGATCGACCAGAAGGTCCGCAGCTCACTGGCGCCGTCCATCCGGGCGGCCTCCAGGACCTCGTTCGGCACGTAGCCGGCGCAGAAGACCCGGGCCAGGTAGACGCCGAAGGGGTTGACCAGGGAGGGGATGAAGACGGCCCAGAAGGTGTTGACGATGCCGAGCTCGGAGGCCAGCAGGTACATCGGCAGGGCGAGCGCGGTGGTGGGCACCAGCACGCCCAGCAGCACCAGGCCGAACAGCTTCTCCTTGCCGGGGAAGCGGTAGACGTGGAAGGCGTAGCCGGCCGCGACGCACACCAGCGCGCACAGCAGGGAGCCGATCCCGGCGTACAGCAGCGAGTTGAGGTACCAGCGGAAGTAGATGCCGTCGCCGGTGGAGGCCAGGTCGCTCAGGTTCTGTCCGAGCTGGAAGTTGTCGGCGCCCAGGGCGTTCCCGCCCAGCAGGTCGGCGGTGTTCTTCGCGGAGGCCGTGAGCAGCCAGCCGAGCGGCCACAGGGTGTAGACGGTGGCCAGTACCAGGGTGCCGTTGACGGCGGCCTTGGAGAGCGTCCAGGGACGGCGCGGGCGGTTCGCGCGGCCCGGCCGCTCGGGCGGGGCGGCGCTGGGGCGGGTGACGGTGGTGGTCATGCGTCGGCCTCCCGGCGGCGTTCGGAACGGCCCCGGGTGAGCCGGGTGACGGCGAAGGAGAGCCCCGCCGCGGCGAGGGCCAGCAGCACCGAGGCGGAGGCGGCGAGCCCGTAGTCGTGGCGCTCGAAGGCGGCCGTGTAGGCGTACATGTTCGGGGTCCAGGAGGAGGTGACGCCCGGCGAGGTGCCGTAGAGGATCATCGGCTCGGTGAACAGCTGGAGCGAGCCGATGACGGTGAACAGGCCGACCATGGCGATCGAGGGCCGGATCAGCGGCACCTTGATGCTCAGGGCGGTGCGCAGCGGGCCGGCGCCGTCGACGACGGCGGCCTCCAGCACCGTGCGGTCGATCGCCTGCAGGGCGGCGTAGAAGATGACCAGGTTGTAGCCGGTCCACTGCCACAGCGCCATGTTGACCACGGCGGGCAGCGGGTGGCCGAGCGGGTCGGGCTGCGTGCCCAGGCTCTCCAGCACGTCCAGCACGGGGCTGATGCCGGGGGTGTACAGGTACATCCACAGCAGGGCGGCGATGATGCCGGGCACGGCGTGCGGGATGAACAGCGTCAGCTGGAAGAAGCGCCGGGCGCGGGCCAGCGTGGAGTCCAGCAGCAGGGCGAGGACGAGCGCCAGGCCGGTCATCAGCGGGATGTAGAGCAGGCAGTACTGCGCGGCGGTCAGGAACCCGTCGCGGAACGCCGCGTCGCCGAGCGCCCGGGTGTAGTTGCCGAGCCCGGTGAAGACCGTCTCGGCGTCGCCGAAGCCGAGGCCGGAGCGGCGTTCGGTGAACAGGCTGAGCTTGATCGCGTAGCCGATCGGGATCAGCGTGCACGCGGTGAAGAGCAGGAGGAACGGGGTGAGCAGCAC
>NZ_BAAAKJ010000274.1:1345-5341 GCF_039527695.1 Kitasatospora putterlickiae | reverse complement strand
GGCGGCGCGGGCGGTACGGCCGGAACGGGCGCCGGTGGTCACTGGGCGACCTTCAGCCCGCGGTTCTTGAACTCGGCGAGGGTGGCCTGCTGCGCGGTGGTCAGCGCCTCGTCGATGGTGCCGGTCCTTCCGGCGACCTTGCCGAAGGAGTCCTTCAGCGTGCCGTTGGTGACGCCCATCGCCGGTCCCCAGGTCCAGCCCGGCTTGACGGACTTGGCGGCGTCCTCGTAGAGGGCGTAGAGGTCCTGGCCGCCGTAGAAGTCGGTGTTGAAGGCCTGCTTGGCGACCGGCACCAGCTCGGTGGCGGCCGGGTAGGCGGAGGAGGTGCCGGAGGAGATCCGGGCCTTGAAGCCGTCGGCGGTGGTGGTCGCCCAGGTGGCGAACTCGACGGCGGCCTTGGCCTTCTTGCTGTCCTTGGACACGGCGAAGGTGGTGCCGCCGAGCATGCCGCTGGCGGGGGTGCCGTCCCAGCTGGGCATCGGCGCGGCCGCCCAGGTGCCGTTGACCTCGGGGGTGGTGCCGACGCTGGACTTGAGGACGCCGCCGCCCCAGGTGGCGCCGAGGTAGCCGGCCGTCTCGCCCTTCTGCAGGGACGCGGTCCACTGCTGGCTGAAGGACGGCATGACGTGCACGAGGTCCTCGTCGGCCAGCTTCTGCCAGTACTCGGAGACCTTGCGGGTCTCCGGTCCGGTCACGTCGGACTTCCAGGCCTCGTCGGCGGCGGTGAACCAGTGGGCGCCGTTCTGCCAGGCCATCGCCTCGAAGGTGGTCGGGTCGTCCGGGAAGAAGGTGGCGATGCGGGTGTCGGGCTGGGCGGCCTTCAGCTGCTGGGCGGCGGTGCGGAACTCGTCCCAGGTCTTGGGGACGGTGATGCCGGCCTTGGCGAAGAGGTCCTTGCGGTAGTAGAAGACCTGCGGGGCGGCGTCCAGCGGCAGGGCCCAGGTCCGGCCGCCGAGCGAGGTGAGCTCGACGGCCTGCGGGAGGTACTTGGCCTTGAGGTCGCCGCCGACCAGCTTGCCGATGTCCTGGACGGCGCCCTGGCTGACGAAGTCCGGCAGCTGCGGGTACTCGACGTTGAAGACGTCGGGGGCGTTGCCGGCCTTGACCGCGTTGGAGATCTTGGCGTAGCCGCCGGCCGCGCCCGCGGGGATCTCCTCGAAGGTGACCTGGATGTCCGGGTGGCTCGCGTTGAACGCGGCGACCACGTCCTTGGTGCCCTTCGCCCAGCCCCAGAACGTCAGGGAGACCGGCTTGCCGTCGTCGGCGGCGGTGGCCTCGCCGCCCTCGCCGCCGCTGCCGCAGGCGGCGAGCAGGGTGACGCAGAGCGCGGCGGAGGTCGCGGCGGCGGCGGCGCGGAGGGCTCTGCGGCGGGAGAAGGGGGTCGAGAGCATGGGTGGGCTCCTAGGGGGTCGACGGGTCCCGGACAGCTCCGGCCGGAACCTGCGGAGGGTGGGGGCGACTGGCAGTCATCCTGAGCAGGTCGGCGATCGGAGTCAAGGGATTTGGATCAAATGATCCGACTTGATCGACCCTCGGTGTTGCCACCGCAGCGCCTCTGACCATGGTTTACGCCGAAGAGTCGGGGTATCCGGGCGCCTGGCGGGCAAGGTCACAATCTGATCAAGCCGCTCATTTGATCGCGCCTCCTTGACGAATGATCATCCGCTCCCTAGATTCCGGCTCAGCACCCGATCACGGAGGACCTCATGCGCCTGCCCCCGGAGGACCGCGGCCTCAGCCCGCGCACCGGCTGGACCCGGGACCACTGGGAGGCGGCGGCCGACGGCCTGCTCACCGCGGTCCGCCCGTACGCCGGCCCCGCCGGGGCGCTGATCAACCTGCCCGGTCCCCGCCCCAGCCGCTCGGGACGCCGCTCCGACGGCCTGGAGGGATTCGCCCGCACCTTCCTGCCCGCCGCGCTGCGGGTGGCCGGCGCGGGCGGCGCCGACCCGCACGGCCTGCTGGAGCGCTACGCCGCCGGACTCGACGCCGGCACCCGCACCCCCACCGGCGAGCCGGACCTCGCCGACGGCGACCTCGAATCCTGGCCGCTGATCACCGACCGGGGCCAGGCCATGGTCGAGGCCGCGTCCATCGCCTTCGCGCTGCGCCTCACCCGCCCCTGGCTCTGGGACCGGCTCGCCGGACCCGTCCGCGACCGGATCGGCCGCTGGCTCGCCGACGCCCTGCACCGCACGCCCAACGACAACAACTGGCGGCTCTTCCCGCTGGCCGTCGGCGGCTTCCTCGCCGAGGCCGGCATCGCCGAACCCGAGGCCCGCGCCGCCGTCCGCCGCGGACTGGAGCACATCGACCGCTGGTACCTCGGCGACGGCTGGTACACCGACGGCCGCCCCCGCGCCTTCGACCACTACAACGGCTGGGCGCTGCACCTCTACCCCGTCCTGCACGCCCACCTCGCCGACGACCGGGACCTGCGCACCGCGTACGGCGAACGCCTCGCCGCCCACCTGGCCGGCTACGCCCACACCTTCGGGGCCGACGGCGCACCCGTCCACCAGGGCCGCTCGCTCACCTACCGGTTCGCCGCCACCGCCCCCCTGTGGGCCGGGGCCCTCACCGGCCACACCCCGCTCGCCCCCGGCACCACCCGCCGCCTCGCCTCCGGCGCCCTGCGCCACTTCCTCGACCGGGGCGCCGTCGACGAGCGGGGCCTGCTCACCCTCGGCTGGCACGGCCCCGACCTGCGGCTCGTCCAGGTCTACTCCGGCCCCGCCTCCCCGTACTGGGCCGGCAGCGCCTTCCTCGGCCTGCTGCTCCCGCCCTGCCACCCGGTGTGGACCGCGCCCGAGGAGCCCGCGCCCGTCGAGCGGCGCGACACCGTCCTCGCCCTGCCCGGGCCCGGCTGGCTGGTGCAGTCCACCGCCGCCGACGGCCTGGTCCGGCTGCACAACCACGGCAGCGACGACCAGCCCGCGGACGCCGTGGGCCCCGACGACCCGCACTACGCGCGGCTCGCCCACTCCACCGCCACCGGACCCTCCTTCGAAGGTCCCGCCGACAACCACCTCGCCCTGTGGACCGGGGCGGGGCCCACCGAACGCGGCCGCGTCCACCCGCTGGGCACCGGGCCCGGCTGGGCCGCCTCGCGCTGGCACCCGCGCGTCGGCGGCCGTGAGCTGCCCGGCGTCACCGTCACCTCGCTCACCCTGGCCCACGGCGCCGACGAGCTCCGCGCCCACCTGGTCACCGGCGGGCCGGCCGGCACCCCGGTCACCCAGACCGGCTGGGCCGTCGCGGGCACGCGCGCCGAGCGGCACCTCCCGGGGGGCGTCCGGGCCGACGGCCGGCTCACCTCCGAACTGCACGCGCTGCACGGCTTCACCGCCGCGGACGGCGCACGGGTCCCCGGCGGCACCGCCTTCGGCCCGGAGGCGGCCCTGCCCCGCCTCACCGGGGAACTCCCCGCCGACGGCCCCGCCCTGTTCGCCTGCGCCGCCCGACTCACCGCCGCCGAGCACCCGAGCGCCCTCGCCGACGCCGTCACCCTGGAGGCCCGGCCGGACGAGCGGGACCCGGAGGCCGTCCTGCTCACCGTCCGCCCCGCCGGCGCCCCGGGCCTGCGGATCCGGCTGGCACCCGGCGCGGTCACCGTCCGCCCCGTCGAGGGGGAGTGAGCCGCCGGTGCCCCTCGCCCTCGCCACCCTCGGCCTGCCCGGGCTCCCGCTCGACCGGACCGCCGCCCTCGCCGCCGAGCACGGCTGGCACGGCCTCGAACTGCGCTGCGCCGACGACCAGCCGGTCCGCCTGGGGCTGGACGCGGACGAACGCCGGCGCGCCGCCCGCCTGCTGTGCGCCGCCGGGGTCGTCCCGCTGACCCTCGCCTCCTACGTCGGCGTCGCCGCCCCAGGGCCGGACGCGCCGGTGCTCGCCGAGCTGACCACCCACCTGCGGCTGGCCGCCGACCTCGGCTGCCGCCACCTGCGGGTCTTCCCGCACGGCGGCCCCGGCCCGGCGACCGGGGCCGACGAACGG
>NZ_BAAAKJ010000274.1:0-1317 GCF_039527695.1 Kitasatospora putterlickiae | reverse complement strand
CCGACGAACGGGCGGTCCGCAGGCTGCGCGCGGCGGCCCCGCGGGCGGCGGCCCTCGGCGTGCGGATCCTCGTCGAGACCCATGACTCGCACCGCGCCGGCGCCGCGCTGGCACCCCTGCTGCGCCGGGTGGGCCACCCCTCGGTCGGCGCGCTCTGGGACCTGCTGCACACCTGGCTGGCCGGCGAGACCCCGGCGCAGACCCACCGGGCGCTCGGCCCCCACCTGGGATACGTGCAGGTCAAGGACGTCGCCTCGGCGGACGACCTCACCCCGCTGCCACTGGGCGCGGGCGTCCTGCCGATCGCCGACTGCCTGCGCCTGCTGCCGCCCGCCGCCTGGGCGGCCTGGGAGTACGAGGCCCCCTGGCACCCGCGCGCCGCGCCCCTCGCCCCGCAGCTGGGCCCCGGGGCGCGGCACCTGTCCGCACTGCTCCCGGGCCGCTAGCCGGGGGCAGGTCCTCTCTTTCGGATCACGCCAGGCGGTCGCCGCCGGAGCACGCACGCCCCCAGCCTCCGGCCGGAAGGTACCCCCACCTCCGCATCGCCGATGCACACTCCCTCCTCGCCCGCCCACGGGCAGGAGGGGGTCCATCGACGACGCCCGCTGGTCCGACGTGATCCGGGAGAGGACCTATACGGCCTCGGGTCCCGGGCCGACCACGGCGCGCGACGGGTCGAGGAACTTGTCGAGGTAGGGGGACATCCGGAGATCCTGGTCGGCGGGCGCCGCCATCGCCGGGGCGGTGCCCAGGGCCGAGTAGGTCACGGTGACGGCCTTGCCCTCGCCGTCCTTGTCGCCGAACTCGCGGAACCGGACGAGTTCCTGCTCGGCGTTGAGCCAGAAGTCGAGGGTGAACGTTTCGCCGCTCTTCTTCAGGGCCGCTTCGACGTGGGGGCGGTGCTCCTCGGTGAGGCCGGGGATCGCGCCCAGCACGGTGGCGGCGTCCTCGACGGCGCGGTAGCGCGTGACCTCGGCACCGTCGATCGTCTCGGTCCCGACCACGCTGGGCCGGGCCGCCCGGGCCCGGGTCAACTGGTTCACCGGGTCCATCGCCATGGCCAGCTGCGGGTAGAAGGGCCGGCGCCACATGAGGAAGGGCGACTTCACCCAGAGGACCGGCTCACCCGCTCCCGCCGCGGCCTGCTCCGTGGGGCCCGTGTACGCCTCGTTGCCCACGACCCGGACCCTGATCCGCGAGTTCGGGGCGTCGGTCAGGTACTCGATGGCGGCCGGGCGGCTCGCCCAGTGGGCGAAGCCCGCCCCCGGCTCGGCCTCCAGGCCGTCCGGCGCGGACAGGGTGTACCGGGCGCCGCCG
>NZ_BAAAKJ010000273.1:13330-17044 GCF_039527695.1 Kitasatospora putterlickiae | reverse complement strand
CCGCAGGCCCGTCGTGAGCGGCTGGACCGGGGTGCGCGGCCGGGCCGCGCCGACCTCCGCGCCGCGCCGGGCGCGCTCCTGGGCGGCCAGCATGACGGTGTCGCGGTCGCGGGCCGCGGCCGGGTCGGTCTGGCAGATGACCCGGCCCAGGTCCATCGACATGGTGAGCGCGTGCCGCACGTGCTCGCGCCGCTCGGCGGTGTAGCTGTCGAGCAGCCCTTCGGCGGCCCGGCCGGTGAGCACCAGGTCCAGTTTCCAGGCGAGGTTGGCGGCGTCCCGGAAGCCCGAGCACATGCCCTGCCCGGCGAACGGCGGCATCAGGTGGGCGGCGTCCCCGGCGATCAGCACCCGGCCGCGCCGCCACTGGTCGGCGTAGCGCGCCTGGAAGGTGTAGACGGCGTGCCGCAGCAGGGTGGCGTTGCCGGGGGCGATGTCGAACAGCGAGAGCAGCTTCCAGACGTTGGCCTCGCCGCCGAACTCCTCGGGCGACTCGTGGTCGAGCCGCATGAACTCCCAGCGCCGGTGGCCGGGCCCGGCGGAAACGGCGGTGCGCGGCCGGGCCGGGTCGCAGACCTGGAGGTTGTTGGGGACGAACTCCCGGCCGTCGTGCGGGACGACGTCGCAGGTCAGCCAGTCGTTGAAGAACGCGAAGTCGGTGGCGGTCAGCCCGGCCTCCTCGCGCACCACGCTGTTGGCGCCGTCGCAGCCGATCACCCAGCGGGCGGTGAGGGTGCCGCCTTCGAAGCCCTCGGAGCCCTCGGAGCCCTCGACCGTGAGGGCGACCGAGTCGCCGCGGTCGGCGAGCGCCGTCACCCGGTGGCCGCGCAGCACGCGCAGCGTGGGGTGGCTCTCGCCGTGGGCGGCCAGCGCGGCCTCCAGGCCCGGCTGGTAGACGGCGCTGGAGTCGGGCCAGCCGGAGCGGCCGGCGTCCTCGACGTCCACCCGGAAGAGGGTGCGCCCGTCGGCGTTGTGCCAGACGTAGTCCCGGGAGGAGTCGACGTGCTCGTCCAGCGCGGCGCCGACGCCGGTGGCGGCGAGGATGCGGGCGGACTCGCCGTCGAAGGAGACCGCGCGCGGCATCGGGTAGGGCCGGGGGAAGCGCTCCAGGACGGTGACCCGGTGGCCACGGGCGGCCAGCAGCAGGGCGGCGGTCTGGCCGACCGGCCCGTATCCGACGATCGCGACGTCGGTGTCGGTCGCGGGCGCGGGCGCGGGCGCGGGCGCGGGCGCGGGCGCGGTGTCGGCGGGGACGGGGGCGCTCATGCGGTGGCCGCGTCCTTCCGCAGGATCTCGGCGAGCACCCGGGCGTGCTCCTCCGGGTCGGCGAGGCCGCGCAGCCGCTCGGTGCCGTCCTCGACCACGACCAGCCGGGTGCCGATCAGGATCCGCTGCCCGCCCTCGAAGGCCCGGCCGCGCACCACGATGCCGGAGCCGGCCAGCGCCCGGGCGAAGCGGTCCAGCTCCGGCGAGGGCACCAGCCAGTCCGCGAACGCGCGCGGCCGCGGGTGGAAGCGGTAGACGGCGCGCCAGTCGCCGCCCCTGTCCCGGCGCTGGACCACGTGGTGGCCGCTGTCCGCCCGCACGACACGGAAGTCGGTGCCGAACTGCGGCTGCACCTCGTCGGGCACCACCCGCAGCGGCTCCAGGTAGGACGGGCCGACGAAGCCGACGTCGATCAGCCACAGCTCGCCGTCCAGCCGCACGAAGCCGAGGACGTGCTCCAGGTCCGGCCCGAAGGTGTCGTCGACCTGGCGGATCCCGGCCGAGAACAGCCCGGTCTCGTAGCCGAGTTCGCGCAGCAGGGCGAGGAAGAGCCCGTTCAGTTCGTAGCAGACGCCGCCCCGGCCGCCGAGCACGACGGCGTCGAACACGGCGTCGACGTCGATGTCGACGCCCGCCCACAGGGCCTCGCCGCGCCCGGTGTTGAGCGAGGAGTCGTAGGGGATCGCGATCAGGTGGCGGCGGTGCAGCTCGCGCAGGGTGTCGGCGGTGGGGTCGAGCGGGCCGTCGTAGTCGAGGGCCTTGAGGTAGGCGGTGGTGTCGAACACGACGGTCACTTCCCTTCGGTCCGCTGCTCGCCGGACACGTTCTCCGCGGCCACGCTCTCGCCGGACACGCTCTCGTCCAGCAGGGCGAGGAGGTGGCGGGCGAGGCGCTCCGGGGTGGGCTGGTCGAAGGCGAGCAGGGCGGGCAGTTCCAGCCCGGTGACGTTCTGCAGACGGTTGCGGAGCTCGACGGCGGTCAGCGAGACGAAGCCGATGTCGAAGAAGACGGCGTCCGGCCCGACCTCCCCGGTGCCCTCGTGCCCGAGGACGGCCGCGACCTCCGCGCGGACCACGTCGACCAGCACGGTCTCGCGCTCCTGCGGGCCCGCCTCCGCCAGCCGGCGGGCGAGGGCGGCGCCGGGAGCCTCCTCGGTGGTGGTGTCGGGTTCGGTCTCGGTGGCCATCGTGGACTCTCCTGCGGGGGTGGTGGTTGCGGGCACCGACTCAAGCCAGTAGTGCCGGTGCTGAAAGGGGTAGGTCGGGAACTCGGAGGCGGGAAGGGCCTCGGCGCCCGAGTAGGAGACCGACCAGTCGACCTCCACGCCGCGGACGTGCAGGGCGGCGGCCGAGAGCAGGACGCGGTCCCAGCCGCCCTCCTCGCGCCGCAGGGTGCCGGTGACGGCCGCGTCGCGCACGGAGGCCGCCTCCAGCGCCTCGACGATGCCGTGGGCGAGCACGGGGTGGGCGCTGATCTCGACGAAGGCCCGGTACTCCGCGACGGCGAGGGTCTCGACGGCGTCGGCGAAGCGGACGGTCTGCCGCAGGTTGCGGTACCAGTAGCCGGCGTCCAGCTCCGGACCCTCCAGCCAGCGGTTCTCGACCGTGGACAGGAACGGGACGGTCGCCGGCCGGGGCTTCACCGAGCCCAGCAGCTCCGCGAGTTCGGTCTCGATCGACTCCACGTGCGAGGTGTGCGACGCGTAGTCCACCGGGATCCGACGCACCCGCACACCCCGCTCCTCGTTGGCCGTCACCAGGCTGTCGAGCCCGGCCGGATCCCCGGCCACGACGACCGAGGACGGGCCGTTGACGGCCGCGATCTCGACCCCGTCCGGCAGCTCGGGCGCCACCCGTTCCCGGGGGAGGCCGACCGAGACCATGCCGCCGCGTCCGGCCAGGCCGCGGGCGATCGCCTGCGAGCGCAGCGCCACCACGGCGGCGGCGTCGTCCAGCGAGAGGACGCCCGCGACGTGAGCCGCCGCGATCTCGCCCTGCGAGTGGCCCACGACCGCATCCGGTACCACCCCCAGCGACGCCCAGAGACGGGCCAGGCCGACGTTCACCGCGAACGACACCGGCTGCACCACGTCCACCCGCTCCAGCGAGGCGGCACCCGGCACCTGGTTCACCACATCCAGCAACGACCAGTCGACATAGGGCTTCAACGCCCTGTCGACCTCACCCAGCACCTCCGCGAACACCACCGACTCGGCGAGCAACCGCCGCCCCATCCCCGCCCACTGCGACCCCTGCCCCGGGAACACGAAGACGGTCTGGCCGGCGACGTCCGCCGTGCCGGTGACCAGGGCGGGCGAGGCGGCGTCGCCCGCGAGCGCGGCCAGGCCGGCGCGGTGACCGTCGAGCGCGCCGGCCACCACGACGGCGCGGTGCGCCAGCAGCGTCCGGGCCTCGGCCAGCGCGCGGGCGGCACCGGCCGGCTCCGGCCCCT
>NZ_BAAAKJ010000273.1:9062-13262 GCF_039527695.1 Kitasatospora putterlickiae | reverse complement strand
GACCGACGTCGACGGACGACAGCTCCGGGTGCTCCGTCAGGTACGCGTGCAGCCGCTCCGCCTGGGCCCGCAGCGCGCCGGCCGAGGCGGCGGACAGCAGCCAGGGGACGGCCGCGGGCTCCGGGCCGGCCGGCGCCGCCGGCTCCTTCGGCTCCGCCCGGGGCGCCTCCTCCAGGATCACGTGCGCGTTGGTGCCGCTGACGCCGAAGGCGGACACGGCGGCCCGGCGCGGGCGGTCGGCCTCCGGCCACGGGCGGGCCTCGGTCAGCAGCCGCACCTCCCCCGCCGACCAGTCGACCTGCGAGGTCGGCGCGTCCACGTGGAGGGTGCGCGGCAGCACGCCGTGCCGCAGCGCCTGGACCATCT
The DNA here is from genome assembly GCF_039527695.1 of Kitasatospora putterlickiae. Taxonomy (NCBI): domain Bacteria; kingdom Bacillati; phylum Actinomycetota; class Actinomycetes; order Kitasatosporales; family Streptomycetaceae; genus Kitasatospora; species Kitasatospora putterlickiae. The sequence continues at coordinate 12,896 of NZ_BAAAKJ010000273.1, read as the reverse complement.
TGATCACCCCGGCGACCCCGGCCGCCGCCTGGGTGTGCCCGATGTTCGACTTCAACGAGCCCAGCCAGAGCGGCTGTTCGGCCGGACGACCCTGCCCGTAGGTGGCCAGCACCGCCTGCGCCTCGATCGGGTCGCCGAGCGGGGTGCCGGTGCCGTGGCCCTCGACGGCGTCGACGTCCGCCGCCGTGAGCCGGGCGTTGGCGAGCGCGGCCCGGATCACTCGCTGCTGGGCGGGCCCGTTGGGCGCGGTGAGGCCGTTGGACGCACCGTCCTGGTTGACGGCCGAGCCCCGGACCACGGCCAGCACCTCGTGCCCCAGGCGCCGCGCGTCCGACAGCCGCTCCAGGACGAGGACGGCGACGCCCTCCGCCCAGCCGGTGCCGTCGGCGGCGTCCGCGAACGCCTTGCACCGCCCGTCGGTCGCCAGACCGCGCTGCCGGGAGAACTCCACGAACGGCGAGGGCTGGGACATCACCGCGACACCGCCGGCCAGCGCCAGCGTCGACTCGCCACCGCGCAGCGACTGGGCGGCCAGGTGGACGGCGACCAGCGAGGAGGAGCAGGCGGTGTCGACGGTGATCGCGGGCCCCTCCAGGCCGAGCGTGTAGGAGACCCGGCCCGAGGCCACCGACCCCGAGGTGCCGGTGGCGAGGAAGCCTTCCAGCCCGGCGGGCACGCTCCGCAGCCCGGTGGCGTAGTCGTGGTACATCACGCCGGAGAACACACCAACCGGTGTGCCGCGCAGGCCCGCCGGGTCCAGGCCGGCCCGCTCCAGGGCCTCCCAGGAGGTCTCCAGCAGCAGCCGCTGCTGCGGGTCCATGGCCAGCGCCTCGCGCGGCGAGATCCCGAAGAAGGCGGCGTCGAAGTCGGCGGCGCCGTGCAGGAATCCGCCCTCGCGGACGTAGGAGCGGCCGGCCCGGTCCGGGTCGGGGTCGAAGAGTCCGTCGAGGTCCCAGCCCCGGTCCTCGGGGAACTCGGCCACGCCGTCGCGGCCGTCGGAGACCAGCTGCCACAGCTCGGCCGGGGAGGTGACGTCGCCGGGAAGCCGGCAGGCCATCCCGACGATGGCGATCGGTTCGCCGGCCGCCGTCTCCAGCGCGGCCTTCTCGGCGGCGAGTTGTTCGTTGTCCTGGAGCGCGGCCCGCAGTGCCGCGACCAGCCTCGCCGTCTGGTCGGAGGCGGCCGCGCCGTCGGTGGTGGTGGTCATGTCAGCCTTTCGGAAGGTGCGCCGAGCGCGGTCGGGTGGACGGAGTCGGTCGGGCCGGGCCAGGGCGGACGGTCAGCCCCGGCCGCGCAGGGCGCGGGCGACCAGGCCGTCGATGTCCAGGTCCGCGATGGCGGGCCCGTCCACGGGCGCCGGCCTGGTGTCCGGGGCGGGACCGCCCAGGGCGGTGGCGTCAGCGGCGGCGCTTCCCGCCGCCGGCTCCGGCAGCAGCTCGGACCGCAGGTGTCGGGCGAGCGCGAGCGGGGTCGGATGGTCGAAGACCAGGGTGGCCGGGAGCCGGACGCCCGTCGCCCGGGCCAGCCGGTTGCGCAGCTGCACCGCGCCGAGCGAGTCGAACCCGGTCTCCTTGAACGCCTGGGCGGCGGCGACGGCGTTCTTCGAAGGATGTCCGAGGACGGCGGCGGCGGCCGAGCGCACCAGGTCGAGGAGTTCACGGTGCTGCTCACGCTCCGGCAGTCCGGCCAGCCGGGCGGAGAAGCCCGCCGCGTCGTCGGCCGGCGCACCGGTGGCGGCGGTGCGCCTCGGGGCGCGGACCAGGCCGCGCAGCAGCGGGTTCAGCTCGCCAGCCGCCGCCTGCGCGCGCAGGGCGTCGCGGTCCAGACGAGTCGGCACCAGCAGCGCCTCCGGGGAACCAAGGGCCGCGTCGAACAGCGCCAGCGCCTCCTCGGTCGCCAGGGCCTTGAGTCCGCCGCGTGCCAGGCGGGCCCGGTCCCCCTCGCCCAGGTGCCCGGTCAGACCACTGGCCTCCGCCCACAGCCCCCAGGCCAACGACACCGCCGGCAGACCCTGATCCGCGCGCCACCGCGCCAGGCCGTCCAGAAAGGCGTTCGCCGCCCCGTACAGGCTCTGCCCCGCGTTCCCGAACACGCCCGCGCCGGAGGAGAAGAGGACGAACGCGGCCAGCGGGAGACCCTTCGTCGCCTCGTGCAGATGCCACGCCGCGTCCGCCTTCGGTGCGAACACCTCGTCCAGACGTTCCACCGACTGCGCCTCGAACACCCCGTCGGCCAACGCCCCGGCCGTGTGCACCACCCCCGTCAGCGGACGCCCCACCGGCACACCCCGCACCAGACCATCCACCACCGAACGCTCCGACACATCGGCGGCCACGACCTCCACCGATGCACCCAACGCCACCAACTGAGCCACCAACTCCGCCGCACCAGGCGCCTGCGGACCCCGACGGCTCACCAACAGCAGATGCCGCACCCCGTGCGACTCCACCAGACGCCGGGCCACCAACCCACCCAACGTCCCGGTACCACCGGTCACCAGCACCGTCCCCGCCGGATCCAGAACACCACCACCCTTCGCGGCGACACCGGCCCGGGCCAGACGCGGGACCGTTACACCGCCGTCCTGCCAGAGCGCCTGGGACTCCCCCGTTGCCAGAAGGCCGCCCACCACCGACGGCGCCACCGCCGCGGCGGGGAAGCCCACCCCCTCGCCACCGAGGAGCACGACCCGGCCGGGCTGCTCCTGCTGGACCGAACGGACCAGCCCCCAGACCGCGTTGACCGCCGGATCCGCGTCCGGCAGCCCGGTCGCCACCACCAGGGGCTCCCCGCTCCGGGCGGGGTCGGCGAGCCCCTGGTGCAGGAACTCCGACACCCGGCCGAGCAGCGCCCGGGCGCCCTCGGGGCCCCCGGCCGGCCCCGTGGTCAGGTCCAGCACCGCCGGGGTGACGGAAGCGGCGTCCGCGGGCAGGGCGAGGGGCGTCCAGCCGACCTGGTAGAGGTGGTCGGCACCGGCCCCGCCGAGTCCGGTGAGCCGGTCGACCGGCACCTGCCGCAGCGCCAGGGAACCGACCGAGGCCACCGGACCGCCGGCCGGGTCGGTGAGGACGAGCGAAAAAGCGTGCGGGCCGGTCTGCCGGGCGTGCACCCGCAGGGCGGTGGGACGCGCGGCGAACAGGGCGACGTCGTTCCAGGCGAACGGCAGCAGGACGTGGCCCGGCTCCGGTTCGGCGATGGACAGGAAGTTGGTGGCCTGGAGAGCCGCGTCCAGCAGCACCGGGTGGATGCCGAAGTCCTCGGCCGCCCGGCCGGCGGGCAGCGCCACCTCGGCGTGCACCTCGCCGTCGAGCCGCCAGACCGCCCGCAGACCCTGGAAGGCCGGCCCGTAGCCGAAACCGCGCTCGGCCAGCCGCTCGTAGAAGCCGTCCAGAGCGACCGCCTCGGCGCCCGCCGGGGGCCACGGGCCGGGGGCGGCGGAGTCCGGTCCCTGCTCGCCGCCCAGGAAGCCGGTGGCGTGCCTGGTCCAGGCGCCGCCGTCGGCGTCCTCGGGACGCGAGTACAGGGCGAACGGCCGCCGGCTGTCGGGGGCGTCGTCCTCCGGCGTGTCCACCCGCAGGTGCAGGTGCAGGGCGCCGCGGCCGGGGACGAGCAGCGGGGCCTCGATCACCAGCTCCTCGACGGCGGGCGTGCCCGCCTCGTCGCCGGCCCGCGAGGCCAGCTCCAGCAGCGCGGCCCCCGGGGCGAGAACGGTGCCCGCGACGGCGTGGTCCGCGAGCCACGGATGGTCCTTCGGGTCCAGCCGCCCGGTGAGCAGCGCTCCGCCCTCCGGGAGCTGCACGGCCGCGCCGAGCAGCGGGTGCCCGACGGGCGCCA
>NZ_BAAAKJ010000273.1:4693-9031 GCF_039527695.1 Kitasatospora putterlickiae | reverse complement strand
ACGTCGGTGGCGGGGCGGGTCTCCAGCCAGTAACGCTGGTGCTGGAAGGGGTAGGTCGGGAGGCCGGAAGCCGGAAGGACCTGGGCGTCCGCGAGTGCGGCGGACCAGTCGACGGCCAGGCCGTGCACGTGGAGTTCAGCGGCGGCGAGCAGGACGCGGTCCCAGCCGCCGTCCTCGCGCCGCAGAGTGCCGGTGACCACGGTCGGCGCCTGGACGGACTCCTCCAAGGCCTCCACGACGGCGTGGGCGAGCACAGGGTGGGCGCTGACCTCGACGAACGCCCGGAAGCCCTCGGCCGCCAGGGTCTCGACGGCGTCGGCGAAGCGGACGGTCTGCCGCAGGTTGCGGTACCAGTAGCCGGCGTCCAGCTCCGGGCCCTCCAGCCAGCGGTTCTCCACCGTGGACAGGAACGGGACGCTCGCCGGCCGGGGCTTCACCGCACCCAGCAGCTCCGCGAGTTCGGCCTCGATCGACTCCACGTGCGAGGTGTGCGACGCGTAGTCGACGGCGATCCGCCGCACCCGCACACCCTGCTCCTCGTACGAGACGACGAGCGTGTCCAGACCCGCCGGGTCACCGGCCACCACGACCGAGGACGGACCGTTCACCGCCGCGATCTCGACGCCGGCGGGGAGCCGGTAGGCCACCTCGGCGAACGGCAGCCCGACCGAGACCATCCCGCCCCGGCCCGCCAGGCCCCGCGCGATGGCCTGCGACCGCAAGGCCACCACGGCGGCGGCGTCGTCCAGCGAGAGGACGCCCGCGACATGCGCCGCCGCGATCTCCCCCTGCGAGTGACCGACCACCGCGTCCGGCAGCACCCCCAGCGACGCCCACAGCCGCGCCAGGCCCACGTTCACCGCGAACGACACCGGCTGCACCACATCCACCCGCTCCAGCGAAGCCGCACCCGGCACCTGGTTCACCACATCCAGCAACGACCAGTCGACATAAGGCTCCAAAGCCTTCTCGACCTCACCGAGAGCCTCCGCGAACACCACCGACTCGGCGAGCAGCCGACGCCCCATCCCCACCCACTGCGACCCCTGACCCGGGAACACGAACACCGACCGACCACTCACCTCCGCCCGACCGGAGACGACGCCCGCCGCCTCCTCCCCGCGCGCCACGGCGTCCAGCGCCGCCAGCGCGCCCGCCCGGTCGGCGGCCACCACCACCGCCCGCTGCTCCAGCCCGGCACGCGCGCCGACGAGCGTGCGGGCGGTCCGGGCCAGGCCGGTGTCCGGCTGCTCGGCCAGGAGACGGCCCCAGGCGCGGGCCTGGGCCCGCACCGCGTCCTCGGAGACGGCCGACAGCACCAACGGCAGGGCGGTGTCCACCGGTTCGGCGCCCGGCTGCGGCGGAGCGTCCTCGGCCGGGGCCTGCTCCAGGATCACGTGGGCGTTGGTGCCGCTGACACCGAACGAGGAGACGGCGGCCCGGCGCGGCCGGTCGACCTCCGGCCAGTCGCGGCGTTCGGTGAGGAGCGCGACCGCGCCCGAGTCCCAGTCGACCTTCGAGGTGGGCGTGTCGATGTGCAGACTCTTCGGCAGCACGCCGTGCCGCAGCGCCTCCACCATCTTGATCACGCCGGCCACGCCGGCGGCGGCCTGGGTGTGGCCGATGTTGGACTTCAACGACCCCAGCCAGAGCGGCTGTTCGACGGGTCGGCCCTGCCCGTAGGTGGCCAGCACCGCCTGCGCCTCGATCGGATCGCCCAGCGAGGTCCCCGTGCCGTGGCCCTCGACGGCGTCGACGTCCGCCGCCGTCAGCCGGGCGTTGGCGAGCGCGGCCCGGATCACCCGCTCCTGCGAGGGACCGTTCGGGGCGGTCATCCCGTTGGACGCACCGTCCTGGTTGACCGCCGAACCCCGGACCACGGCCAGCACCTCGTGCCCCAGGCGCCGCGCGTCCGACAACCGCTCCAGCAGGAGGACGGCCACGCCCTCCGCCAGGCCCGTGCCGTCGGCGGCGTCCGCGTACGCCTTGCAGCGGCTGTCGCGGGCCAGACCGCGCTGGGTCGCGAAGTCGACGAACACCTCCGGCGTGGCCATCACGGCGACGCCGCCGGCCAGGGCCAGCGTGCACTCGCCGTCGCGCAGCGCCTGCGCGGCCAGGTGGACGGCGACCAGGGAGGACGAGCAGGCGGTGTCCACCGTCACCGACGGGCCTTCGAGACCGAGGGTGTAGGAGACCCGGCCGGAGGCGACCGAGCCCGAGTTGCCGATGCCGAAGTACCCCTCCAGGCCCTCCGGGAGGTTGAGCACGTGGTGCGCGTAGTCGTGGTACATCAGCCCCGCGTAGACGCCGACCGGCTGCCCCTTGAGCGAGGTCGGGTCGATGCCCGCCCGCTCCAGGGCCTCCCAGGAGGTCTCCAGCAGCAGCCGCTGCTGCGGGTCGGTGGCCAGCGCCTCGCGCGGCGAGATCCCGAAGAGCGCGGCGTCGAAGCCGCCCGGGTCGGCGAGGAAGCCGCCCTCCTCGGCGTAGGTCTTCCCGGCGGCGTCCGGGTCGGGGTCGTACAGGCCGTCCACGTCCCACCCCCGGTCGCGGGGGAACGGGGCCATCGCGTCGGTGCCGTCGTGGACCAGGCGCCACAGGTCGGCCGGGGAGGCGACGCCGCCGGGCAGCCGGCAGGCCATTCCGACGATGGCGATCGGCTCGGCGCGCCGGGCCTCGACGTCGCGCAGGCGGCGCCTGGTCTGCTGGAGGTCGGCCGTGACGCGCTTGAGGTAGTCGCGCAGCTTGTCGTCGTTCGACATGGGGTTCTTCCTCGTATCCGTCATCAGGAAAGGCCGAGTTCGTTGTCGATCAGGTCGAAGAGCTCGTCGTCCGAGGCGGCGCCCAGGTCGACGCCCTCGGCCTCGGGCTCCTCGCCCGGCTCCGCCCAGCGGGCGGTGAGGGCCTCCAGACGGGCGGCCACCTGGGCGCGCACCCCGTCGGACGCCCCGGACGCGCCGGCCGTGGCCGCCAGCGCCTGCTCCAGCCGGTCGAGTTCCAGCAGGACGGGCGGCACGGCCACCGAGCCCACCAGGCCCAGCCGGTCGCGCAGGTGCTCCGCGACGGCGGCCGGCGTCGGGTGGTCGAAGACCAGGGTCGCCGGGAGCCGGACGCCGGTGGCCTCGGTGAGACTGCCGCGGATCCGCAGCGAGGTCAGCGAGTCGAAGCCGACCTCCTTGAAGGCCTGCGCGGGCTTCACCGTCTCGTCGATGCTCTGGCCGAGCACCTTGGCCGCGCTCGCCCGGACCAGGTCCAGGAGCAGCCGGAGCTGTTCGGCCTCGCCCACCGCGGAGAGCCGGCGGAGCAGGACCTCGCGGCCGTCGCCGGTCGGCGCGGCGGCGGTGGCGGTGCGCCTCGGGGCGCGGACCAGGCCGCGCAGCAGGGGGTTCAGCTCGCCTGCCGCCGCCTGCTTGCGGAGCGCGTCGCGGTCCAGGCGGGTCGGGACCAGCAGCGCCTCCGGGGAACCAAGGGCCGCGTCGAACAGCGCCAGCGCCTCCTCCGTGGCCATGGCGGCAAGTCCGCCGCGTGCCAGGCGGGCCCGGTCCCCCTCGCCCAGGTGCCCGGTCAGGCCGCTGGCCTCCGCCCACAGACCCCAGGCCAGCGACACCGCCGGCAGACCCTGATCCGCGCGCCACCGCGCCAGGCCGTCCAGGAAGGCGTTCGCCGCCCCGTACAGGCTCTGCCCCGCGCTGCCGAACACGCCCGCGCCGGAGGAGAAGAGGACGAACGCGGTCAGGCCGAGGTCCTTCGTCGCCTCGTGCAGATGCCACGCCGCGTCCGCCTTCGGCGCGAACACCTCGTCCAGGCGTTCCACGGACTGCGCCTCGAACACCCCGTCGGCCAGTGCCCCGGCCGTGTGCACCACCCCCGTCAAGGGACGCTCCACCGGCACACCGTTCACCAGGCCATCCACCACCGAACGCTCCGACACATCGGCGGCCACGACCTCCACCGACGCACCCAACGCCGCCAATTGCCCCACCAGCTCCGCCGCACCAGGCGCTTGCGGACCCCGACGGCTCACCAGCAGCAGATGCCGCACCCCGTGCGACTCCACCAGACGCCGGGCCACCAGCCCACCCAACGTCCCGGTGCCGCCGGTCACCAGCACCGTCCCCGCCGGATCCAGAACACCACCGCCCTCGGCCGCGACACCGGCCCGGGCCAGACGCGGCACCACCGCGCCCCCGGCACGCCACGCCACCTGCGGTTCGCCGGACGCGAGCGCGTCGGCCACCAGCGAGGCGGGCGCCGCCGAGCCGTCGGTGTCCACCAGGACGATCCGGCCGGGGTGTTCGAGCTGCGCGGTGCGGGCCAGGCCCCAGACCGCGGCGGGCGCCC
>NZ_BAAAKJ010000273.1:684-4670 GCF_039527695.1 Kitasatospora putterlickiae | reverse complement strand
TCCCCGGCCGCGTTCGCGGTCAGGACGGCGAGCGGGCGGACGGAGTCACCCGCCAGGCGCTCCTGGATCCCGGCGAGCGCGGCGCCGGCCAGGACACGGGCCGCCTGCGGCGCCGACAGCCCCTCGGGAACACGGGTCAGGTCGAGCACGTCCTCCTCGGCCGCGCGGTCCGCCGACCTCGGGAGGTCGGCCGGCGTCCAGTCGACGCGGTACAGGTGCTCGGCGGCGGCGTCCCGGGTGACGGACAGCCGCTCGGGTGCCACCGGCCGCAGGACCAGCGCCCCGACGGCGCCGACGGGCCGGCCGGCCGGGTCGGTCAGCGTGAAGGACACGCTGTCCGGGCCCTCCCGGCGGGCGTGCACCCGCAGCGCGGTAGCCCCGGACGCGAACAGCGCCACGTCGTTCCAGGCGAACGGCAGCAGCACCTCCCCCGGGCCCGCCACCGGCGCCGCGCCCAGGTTGGCAGACTGCAGGGCGGCGTCCAACAGGGCCGGGTGCAGCCCGAACCGCCCGGCGGAGTCCGCCAGTTCGTCCGGCAGCGCGACCTCGGCGAACACCTCCTCGCCGGACCGCCAGGCGGCCCGCAGGCCGCGGAAGGCGTCGCCGTACTCGTAGCCGGCCTCCGCCAGCCGCTCGTAGAAGCCGTCCACCGCGACCGGCTCCGCACCGGGCGGCGGCCACGCCTCATAGCCGAACTCCGGTGCGGCCCCGGCCGCCAGGAAACCGGTGGCGTGCCTGGTCCAGGCGCCGCCGTCGGCGTCCTCGGGACGCGAGTGCACGTGAACGGCCCTGCGGTCGTCGTCGGCGGCCGGGTCGACCGTGACGCGGACCTGGAGACCGCCGCGCTCGGGCAGGATCCCCGGGGCTTCGACGACCAGTTCCTCCAGGCGGCCGAGGCCGGTCTGCTCCCCGGCCCGCAGGGCGAGTTCGAGGAAGGCCGCGCCGGGCAGCAGGACCGTCCCCGAGACGGCGTGGCCGGCCAGCCACGGGTGCGTCCGGGTCGACAGGCGGCCGGTGAACACCACTCCACCGTCCGGCAGTTCGACCAGGGCGCCGAGCAGCGGGTGCTCGGCCGCGGCGACGCCGAAGGCCGTCACGTCACCGGTGGAGGCCACGGGTTCGAGCCAGAAGCGCTGGTGCTGGAAGGGGTAGGTCGGCAGTTCGGAGGGGCGGACGGTGCCGGCTCCGGCGAAGGCCGGGGACCAGTCGACGGCCAGGCCGTGGACGTGGAGTTCGGCGGCGGCGAGCAGGACGCGGTCCCAGCCGCCGTCCTCGCGGCGCAGGGTCCCGGTGACCACGGTCGGCGCCTGGACGGCCTCCTCCAGGGCCTCCACGACGGCGTGGGCGAGCACGGGGTGGGCGCTGACCTCGACGAACGCCCGGAAGCCCCCGGCCGCCAGGGTCTCGACGGCGTCGGCGAAGCGGACGGTCTGCCGCAGGTTGCGGTACCAGTACCCCGCGTCCAGCTCCGGACCCTCCAGCCAGCGGTTCTCCACCGTGGACAGGAACGGGACGCTCGCCGGCCGGGGCTTCACCGCACCCAGCAGTTCCGCGAGTTCGGCCTCGATCGACTCCACGTGCGAGGTGTGCGACGCGTAGTCGACGGCGACCCGCCGCACCCGCACACCCTGCTCCTCGTACGAGGCGACAAGGCTGTCCAGCCCGGCCGGGTCGCCGGCGACGACGACCGAGGACGGGCCATTGACGGCCGCGATCTCGACCCCGGCCGGCAGGGCGTCATTCACCTCGGCGAACGGCAGAGCCACCGAGACCATCCCGCCGCGTCCGGCCAGGCCGCGGGCGATGGCCTGCGAGCGCAGCGCCACCACGGCGGCGGCGTCGTCCAGCGAGAGGACGCCCGCGACGTGAGCCGCCGCGATCTCCCCCTGGGAATGGCCCACGACCGCGTCCGGCACCACCCCCAGCGACGCCCACAACCGCGCCAGGCCCACGTTCACCGCGAACGACACCGGCTGCACCACATCCACCCGCTCCAACGAAGCGGCACCCGGCACCTGGTTCACCACATCCAGCAACGACCAGTCGACATAAGGCTCCAAAGCCTTCTCGACCTCGCCCAGCACCTCCGCGAACACCGCCGACTCGGCGAGCAACCGCCGCCCCATCCCCACCCACTGGGAACCCTGACCCGGGAACACGAACACCGACCGACCACTCACCTCCGCCCGACCGGACACCAGCCCCGACCCGCCCTCTCCCCCGGCCAGGGCCTTCAGCGCGGCGACGAGCGCGGCCCGGTCGGCACCGACGGCCACGGCACGCTCGGTGAACCGGGTGCGCGCGGTGACGAGGCTGCGGGCGGTGGCGGCGAGGACCGGCGCAGGCTTCCCCTCCGCGAAGGCCGCCAGCCGCGCGGCCTGCTGCCGCAGCGCCGCCTCCGAGGCGGCCGAGAGCACCAACGGCAGGGCGGTGTCCGCCGGTTCGGCGTCCGGCTGCGGCGGAGCCTCCTCGGCCGGGGCCTGCTCCAGGATCACGTGTGCGTTCGTCCCGCTCACACCGAACGCCGAGACGCCTGCCCGGCGCGGGCGGCCGACCTCCGGCCAGGCCCGCTGCTCGGTGAGCAGGGCGATGCCGCCCGAGGACCAGTCAATGTGGGAGGAGGGCGCGTCGATGTGGAGGGTCTGCGGCAGCACGCCGTGGCGCAGCGCCTCGACCATCTTGATCACGCCCGCGACGCCGGCGGCGGCCTGGGTGTGGCCGATGTTGGACTTCACCGACCCCAGCCAGAGCGGCTGTTCGGCCGGGCGGTCCTTGCCGTAGGTGGCGAGCAGGGCGTGGGCCTCGATCGGGTCGCCGAGCGGGGTGCCGGTGCCGTGCGCCTCGACGGCGTCGACGTCGCCGGCCGCCAGGCGGGCGTTGGCGAGGGCGGCCCGGATCACCCGCTCCTGCGAGGGACCGTTCGGGGCGGTCAGCCCGTTGGACGCACCGTCCTGGTTCACCGCCGAACCCCGGACGACCGCCAGCACCTCGTGCCCCAGGCGCCGGGCGTCGGAGAGCCGTTCCAGCAGCAGCAGGCCCACGCCCTCGGACATCCCGAACCCGTCGGCGGCGTCGGCGAAGGCCTTGCTCCGGCCGTCGGCGGCGAGGCCGCGCTGCCGGGAGAAGCCGACCAGGCCTTCGAGCGTGGACATCACCGAGGCGCCGCCGGCCAGGGCCAGCGTGCACTCCCCGGCGCGCAGCGCCTGGGCCGCGAGGTGCAGGGCGACCAGGGAGGACGAGCAGGCGGTGTCGACGGTGATCGCGGGTCCCTCCAGGCCGAGGGCGTAGGAGAGGCGGCCGGAGAGCACGCTGCCCGCGTTGCCGGTGACCAGGTAGCCCTCGTCGGCGGCGCCGCCGGTGCCCTGGGTGCCGTAGTCCTGGCCGTGGGTGCCGATGAACACGCCGGTCGGGGTGGCGCGCAGGGCGGTGGGGTCGAGTCCGGCGCGCTCCAGCGTCTCCCAGGCGACTTCGAGCAGAAGCCGCTGCTGCGGGTCCATCGCCAGGGCCTCGCGCGGGTTGATGCCGAAGAAGGCGGCGTCGAAGTCGGCGATGCCGGGCAGGAATCCGCCGCCGCGCACGTAGGTGCGGCCGGGGGCGTCGGGGTCGGGGTCGTAGCTGCCGTCGAGGTCCCAGCCCCGGTCGGTGGGCAGGCCGGTGACGGCGTCGCCGCCACCGGCGACGAAGCGCCAGAGGTCCTCGCCGGAGTCGAGGCCGCCGGGGAAGCGGCATCCGACGGCGACGATCGCGATCGGCTCGTCCGCGGTCCCGGCGGCCTGTGCCGCAGGAGTGGCGGGGGCGGCGGAGGCCGGTTCCCCGCCGACGAGTTCGGTCGCGAGGTGGGCGGCGAGGGCCTTGGGCGTGGGGTAGTTGAACACCAGGGTGGCGGGCAGCCGCAGGCCGGTGGCGGTGCCGAGGGCGTTGCGGAGTTCGACGGCGGTGAGCGAGTCGACGCCGAGTTCCTTGAACGCCTTGTCGACGTCCAGCGC
>NZ_BAAAKJ010000273.1:0-604 GCF_039527695.1 Kitasatospora putterlickiae | reverse complement strand
CGGGCGAGGCCGCCGGCGCCGTCCGTGGCGGTGCGGGCGGCGGCGCGTCGGCGGGCGCGGGGGGCGCGGGCGGCGGGTGCCAGGTCGCGCAGCAGCGGTGGGAGGTCCTCGGCCCGGACGCCGGCGACGTCGAGCCTGATCGGCACCACGGCCGCGGGCTCGCCGGTGAGCGCGGCGTCCAGGAGGGCGAGGCCCTGGTCGGCGGCGAGGGGAAGGGTGCCGACCCGGGCCATCCGGGCGAGGTCGGTGTCGCTCAGCCGGCCGCCCATGCCGGCGGCCTCGGCCCACAGGCCCCAGGCGAGCGACACGGCGGGCAGTCCGAGCGAGCGCCGGTGGGCGGCCAGGCCATCAAGGAAGGCGTTGCCGGCCGCGTAGTTGCCCTGGCCGGAGCCGCCGAGGACGCCGGAGGCGGAGGAGTAGAGCGCGAAGACGGCCAGGTCGAGGCCCGCGGTGAGCTCGTGCAGGTGCCAGGCGGCGTCGACCTTCGGGCGCAGCACGCTGTGCCACTTGGCGGCGTCCAGGGCCTCGATGACGCCGTCGTCGACGATCCCGGCGACGTGGACGACGCCGGTCAGGCGGTCGGCGAGGGTGTCGACGACGGCGG
>NZ_BAAAKJ010000272.1:2544-3782 GCF_039527695.1 Kitasatospora putterlickiae | reverse complement strand
CTCACAACCGACCCTTGACGCAGCCCAGACCGCCCTAACTGAACGGCGTTGGTTCTAGCGGACCTCCGGCCGGGTCAGAGCAGGGTGCGCAGCCGCAGCAGGTCGCGGAAGCCGGCCTCCAGCCTGACCCGGCCGGTCGCCCAGGCGGAGGCGAAGTTGAGCCGGCCGCCGACCAGGGCGACCAGGTCGTCGCTGCTCATGGTGAGCCGCAGGTCGGCCTTCTCGGCGGGGACGCCGGGGGCCTCCTTGAGGTCGTGGATGCGGCCCTCGCGCAGCCGCCCGGTGAAGGTGAGGTCGAGGTCGGTGATCCGGCAGCTGAGCGAGCGGTCCAGCTCGGCGGCCTTGCGGACGTCGCCGGTGGCCTTGGCGAGGTTGCGGCTGAGCTGCTCCAGCGCCTCGCGGCACTCCTCGGCGTCGGCCATCGCGGCGGATCCCCTCCTTCGGCGGGCCGCGGTGCTCCGGCGGGTGGCCGGGTCCGGCGGCGGGTGACTGCCGGGCCACGGTACCGCAGGGCGTGTTTGGCGGTAGCGTCGTCTGTGGGATGCCCGGATTCGTCCGGGCGTCGATGCGATGGAGCGATGCGCGCAGGCGAATGGGAGGAACCCGGATGCTGCCGAGGACGGTACGAGGAGCGGTGGCGGCCGCGGCCGTACTGGTGGAGGAGGTCGGCAAGCGGGTCGTCGGAACGGCGGCCGACCTGCTGGAGAAGGGCGGGATCGACGTCTCGGAGGTGGAGCGGCGGCTGGGCGGGCCGTTCCCGCCGTCGGCGAAGTCGCTCCAGACGCTGGCCGAGGAGGCGGTGACGGCCGGACGGGCCGGGGTGGACCTCGCGGTGGGGGTGGCGCGCGGCGAGGTCGAGAAGGTCTTCGAGCGGGTCGGCGACCAGGTGACCAAGGTGGGCGTGGTGCTGGCCTACCTGGAGAACAAGCTGCGTGAGGTCGAGGAGGACGACGCGTCGGGGCGGGACGGGGCCGCGCCGGCGGCGCCCGCGCCCCGGGCCGGCGGGCTGTTCGAGGACGGCTGGGAGCGGGAGACGGCGGGTTCGGCGGAGGCCGAGCGCATAGCGGTGGACGAGCCGGTGGAGGTCGACCCGCCGGTCCCGCCGGCCGGGTCCGCTCCGGCCGCGCGGGCGGCGGCCCCGGCGCCCTCGGCGCCCTCGGAGCCCTCGGAGCCCTCGACCGTGAGGGCGACCGAGTCGCCGCGGTCGGCGAGCGCCGTCACCCGGTGGCCGCGCAGCA
>NZ_BAAAKJ010000272.1:0-2512 GCF_039527695.1 Kitasatospora putterlickiae | reverse complement strand
GAAGACGGCGGCCGAGAAGACGGCGGCCGAGAAGACCGCCGCCAAGAAGACCGCGGTGAAGAAGACGGCCGTCAAGAGGACCGCGACCGCGAAGAAGGCGGCGACCGCGCCGAAGACCGGCGAGGCCGGCCAGGAGCAGCCGCCCGCCAAGCGGACCGCCACCAGGAAGACCACCGTCCGCCGGACCACCACGAAGAAGCCCGATGCCTGATCCGCAGATCCCGGCCGGGGCCCCCGCCCCGGCCCCCGCGCCCCTGCCCGACCCCGGTGAGCCCCGGCCGCTCGGCGTCGAGCTGAGCCCGACCGGCCACCCGGCGGTGGACGCCGGCCTGGCCCGGCTGGAGGCGCTGGACGGGGTGCCGACCGACGCGCACGTCACGGTGTACGAAGATGTCCATCAGCGGCTGGCCGACACGCTGGCCGCCCTCGACCGGGACTGACCGGGCGAACGAGAACCATCCGTAGGAGCTGAAACACCAGTGGCAACGGCACGACGCCGACTCGACGCGGAGCTGGTCCGCCGCAAGCTGGCCCGGTCGCGGGAGCACGCCTCCGAGCTGATCGCGGCCGGCCGGGTGACCGTCGGCGGGACCACCGCGACCAAGCCGGCCACCCAGGTGGAGACCGCGGCGGCGGTCGTGGTGGCCAAGGACGAGAACGACCCCGACTACGTCTCGCGCGGCGGCCACAAGCTCGCCGGGGCGTTCGCGGCGTTCGTCCCGCAGGGCCTGGTCGTCGAGGGCCGCCGGGCGCTGGACGCGGGCGCGTCCACCGGCGGGTTCACGGACGTGCTGCTGCGCGCCGGGGCCGCGCACGTGCTGGCGGTGGACGTCGGCTACGGCCAGCTGGCCTGGTCGCTGCAGAGCGACGACCGGGTGACCGTGATGGACCGCACCAACGTCCGCGAGCTCACCCCGGACATGATCGGCGGCACCAGGGTCGACCTGGTGGTCGGCGACCTGTCGTTCATCTCGCTGGGCCTGGTGCTGCCCGCGCTGGCCGGCTGCGCCGCCGAGGACGCGGACCTGGTGCTGATGGTCAAGCCGCAGTTCGAGATCGGCAAGGAGCGCCTCGGCAGCGGCGGGGTGGTGCGCAGCCCGCAGCTGCGCGCCGAGATGGTGCGCCAGGTGGCGGGGCAGGCGTGGGAGCTCGGACTGGGCGTGCGGGCGGTCACCGCGAGCCCCCTGCCCGGTCCGTCCGGGAATGTCGAGTACTTCCTGTGGATGCGCCGGGACGCGCCGCCGCTGGACCCGGCGGATGCGGACCGGGCCGTCGCCGAGGGCCCCCGATAGGGTGCTCTGCGGGCGTCCGGTCCGTCATGCTGGGTGACGCGGCCGTACCGGGCCGACGGGGACCCGGCCGGCGTAGGGAGAGGGCAGCGGGCATGAGTGGTGAACGTACGGTCTTCCTGATCGCGCACACGGGCCGCGAGGCGGCACTGCGCAGCGTCGAGGGACTGGTGCACGGCCTGCTCAAGGCGGGGATCCGGATCAGACTGCTGGCCGCCGAGGCGGTCGACCTGGACCTGCCGACCGGGGTGGAGACGGTGCCCGGGGGCCCGGGCGCGGCGGACGGCTGCGAGCTGATCCTGGTCGCGGGCGGGGACGGGACGCTGCTGCGCGGGGCCGAGCTGGCCCGGGAGCACGGACTGCCGATGCTCGGCATCAACCTGGGCCGGGTCGGCTTCCTGGCCGAGGCGGAGCGGGACGACCTGGCGGTGGTGGTCGAGCGGGTGGTCGAGGCGGACTACGAGGTCGAGGAGCGGATGACCCTCGACGTGATCGTCCGCACCAACGGCGACGTGGTGCACCACGACTGGGCGCTGAACGAGGCCTCGATCGAGAAGGCGTCCCGGGAGCGGATGCTGGAGGTGGTGACCGAGGTGGACGGCCGTCCGGTCTCCAACTTCGGCTGCGACGGCGTGGTGTGCGCCACGCCGACCGGGTCGACCGCGTACGCGTTCTCCGGCGGCGGGCCGGTGGTCTGGCCGGAGGTGGAGGCGCTGCTGATGGTGCCGATCAGCGCGCACGCGCTGTTCGCCCGCCCGCTGGTGACCTCGCCGGACTCGGTGCTGGCGGTGGAGGTGCAGCCGAAGACCCCGCACGGGGTGCTGTGGTGCGACGGCCGGCGCTCGGTGGAACTGCCCGCCGGGGCGCGGGTGGAGGTGCGCCGGGGGCAGACGCCGGTGCGGCTGGCCCGGCTGCACCGGGCGCCGTTCACCGACCGGCTGGTGGCGAAGTTCGCGCTGCCGGTGACCGGCTGGCGCGGCCGGGCGGACACCCACTGACAGCGCGTTGACGGCCTGCCGCCACGCGGCGGCGGGCCGTCAGACCGCCAGCGGCTGGGTGTCCTCGGAGCCCTGCCAGCGCCCCTCCCGCTCGGCGCGGGCGGCGACCTCGGCGAGCCGGCGGACGACGTCCGGCGCGGCCGGTGCGGCCACCGTGAGCGGGATCCGGAGGTGGTGCTCGAAGGCGCCGTCGGAGCCGAACCGGTTGCCGGCGGCGATCCGGAC
>NZ_BAAAKJ010000271.1:0-836 GCF_039527695.1 Kitasatospora putterlickiae | reverse complement strand
GCCGTGCTCGCCGCCCGCGCCGGGGTCCTGGTCCCCGCCGGGCGGACGGCGGAGTTCCTCGCGCCCTACCCGGTGGCCGCGCTCGGCGACGCCGACCTGGCCGGACTGCTGGAGCGGCTCGGCCTGCCCACGGTGGGGGCGTTCGCCGCGCTGCCCGCCGAGTCGGTGGCCGACCGCTTCGGCCCGGCCGGCGCGGTGGCGCACCGGCTGGCCCGCGGTCTGCAGCCGCGCCCGCTGGTGCCGCGCACCGAGGGGCCTGACCTCTCCGTCGAGCAGCGCTTCGACCCGCCCGAGCCGCTCGCCGAGCCGCTGGTGTTCGTCGCCCGCACCCTGGCCGAAGGCCTGCACCAGCGGCTCGCCGGGGCGGGGCTGACCTGCCAGCGGGTCGCTGTCGAGGTGGAGTGCGCCGACGGCCGGACGGTCGCCCGGCTCTGGCGGCACGAGGGCCGGCTCTCGGCGACGGCGCTCGCCGAACGCGTCCGCTGGCAGCTCCAGGCCTGGCAGAGCACCGGCACGTTCGACCGCGAGGGCGGCCCCCACGGCCCCCACGGCCCCGACGGCTCCCACGACCCCCACGACCCCGAGCCGGGCGGGTTCACCGCGCTGCGGCTCGTCCCCGACGACCTCACCCCCGACCAGGGCCGCCAACTCGCGCTCTGGGGACAGGCGGTGGCGGACGACCGGGTGGAGCGCGCGGTGGCCCGGGTGCAGGCGGTGCTGGGGCACGCCGGGCTGCGCCGGATCGAGCCGGCCGGCGGCCGGGGGCCGGAGGACCAGGTGGTCCGGGTGCCGTGGGGCGAGCCGTACGACCCGGCGGCGCCGGCCGACGCGCCCTG
>NZ_BAAAKJ010000270.1:3770-8904 GCF_039527695.1 Kitasatospora putterlickiae | reverse complement strand
CCGACGGGCGCCGGCTCGACGGCTGCCGGGACCGCAGGCTCAGGCGCGGCCGGGGTGTCCGGAGTCGCCAGGCTCACCGGGCTCACCGGGGCGGAGGGGGTTTCGGTCGGCACGGCCTCCGACGGGGCCTGCGTCGGGCTCTCCGACGCCGTCGGGGACGGCGGGGCTGACGGCGTGCCCGTCGGCGCCGGCTCCGCGGCGTCCGACCCGCTCATCGCCCAGCCGCCCGCGCCCACCAGTGCCAGCGTGCACACGCCCGCCGCGACGCCGATGGCGACGCGACGGCGCCGGGCCGCCGTTCTCCCGTCCGGATCCTGCGCCTGCTCCCGCACCTGCTCCTGCGGCTCACCCTGCGGCTGTTCCTGCTTCCGCAGCCGGTCTTCCTGCACCGCGCCCCACCCTGTTCCATCGCCGTTCAGACTGTTCGATCTTCGTTCGGATCGGGCGGATGCTAGCAGTGCCCACCGACAGCCGTCCGCCCGCCGCCTCCGCGCCGCAGGCCCGGCGCGAGCAGCGCGGTGACGGCCAGTGAGGCGCCGGCGGTCCCCGCCATGGCGGTGGTGGGCGAGGTCGCCTCGGCGAGCGCGCCCGCGACCGCCGCGCCGGCCCCCTGCAGCGCGAGCATGCCGGAGCCGTGCAGGCCGAGCGCCTGCCCGCTCAGCTCGGCCGGCGTCAGCGCCACCAGCCGCTCCTGAAGCAGCAGCCCCGACGCGTACCCGACCGTGGCCACCGCGACCAGCGCCGCTGCGACGGGCAGCCCGGGCTCCAGCGCGAAGCCCAGGTACGGCGCGGCCAGCAGCACGCAGAACGGCACGGCCAGCCGCCCCCGCCACCGGGCCGGCAGCAGCCGCCCGGCGAGCACGTCCCCGGCCAGCATGCCGAGCGCCCCGACGGCGAACAGCAGGCCCGCCGCGTCCGGGCGGTACGGGACGTACAGCGCCTCCACGCCGACGATCAGGCCGTTGGGCACCCACAGCGCCAGGTACACGTACCGGCGCGGCACGGACGACCAGAGCCGCGCGTTGGCCCGCCAGGTGCCCACGACCGACGGCCGCCCGACGGCCCTCGGCGGGCGCCGGCGCAGCCCGGCGCGGGCCGTGCCGGCGGACAGCAGGTGCAGGGCGGCGGCCGTGAGCAGCGCGCCGGACGGCGCGAGGGCGGCCACCAGCGCACCGCCGACGGCGAATCCGCCGATCTGGACCAGGCCCGCCGCCACGCTGAGAGCAGAGCGCCCGAGTAGGTAGCCGTCCCGGCTGAGCAGTTCGTGGAGCAGCCCGTAGCGCACCCCGCCGCCCGCCGCGCCGGCCACGCCGAGTGCGAGCAGGACCGGGAACAGCGCCACCACCGGGAGTCCGGGCAGCGCCTGGACGGCGGTGCCGGCGGCGAGCAGCAGGCCGAGCCCGGTCAGCGCGGCGCGCGGCGGGAGCCGGTCGGCGGCCGACAGCACGGTGGCCGCCCCGAGCAGGTGGGCGAACGCCGGGCCGAACATGGCGAGCGCGGCGAGCAGCGGCGAGCCGGTCCGCCGGAGGACCAGGACGCCCAGCGCCAGCCCGGCGACCGTCTGGGCGGCCGTCTGAGCGGCGGAGAACAGGAACAGGGCGGTGAACCCGCGGTCGCGGAACAGCTCGCGGTAGGTGCGCATGCGGCGGAGTCTTTCCGGCGCGATCGGCGCGGCGTTAGGTTTGCGCCGGGCTGCGAAACATGACGGGGGCGGAAGGCCATGGGCTGGTGGCGGCTGGACGCGGACACGCTCGCCGGGAGCCGCTTCGCGCTTTCCCCGCTGGCCGAGACGGTCGCCGCGCTGAAGACCCTGCACCGGGGCGGCGGCGCCCATCCGGGCGAGCGGCGGTGGCTGGACGCCGCGCTCCCCCGTTACCGGGAACGGCTGGCCGCCGACCCGGTCACCGCCGCGCTGGTGCGGGCCGCGCTGGGCCCGCGGTGGAACGCGACCTTCCTGACCCCGACGCCGGGCGCCGAGGAGCACCGGGCGGACGGCGGGCGGGTGGCGGCGGACGGGGAACTGTTCGCCCGGGAGCTGGCGGAGGTCCGGGCGACGCCACCCGCCGTCGCCCGGGCCGATCTGGCCGAGACCCTGGGCGGCGCGCCGCCGCCCGTGCTGGACCGTGACGACCTGGCGGAGCGCGCCGCCGGGCTGCTGGCCTGGGTCTGGACGGAGACCGTGGAGCCGGGTTGGGCGCGCCGTCGGCGGATCATCGAGGCGGACGTGCTGGCGCGCACCGCCCGGCTCGGCGCGGGCGGCTGGGCGGACGCGCTGAGCGACCTGCGGCCCGGGATGCGCTGGCTCGGCGGCGACCGGCTGGGCGTCGGCCACCGGGACGACGGCCCGCAACCGTTGGACCTCGCCGGGGTGCGGCTGCTGTTCGTGCCGGTCACCCCGCAGCAGAGCTGGCTGTGCTGGGACGTGCCGACGGTCGACGGGCGGGGGCGCGCGGCGCCGGGCCGCCGGTTCGCGGTGGTCTACCCGTGCTCGGGCGTGCTGGCCGAGGAGGAGCGCCGTGCGGTGCCGCAGGCGCTGGCCGCTCTGCTGGGACCGAACCGGGCGGAGCTGCTGATCCTGCTCGGCACGCCGAAGACCACCAGTCAGCTGGTGGCGCTGACCGGGCTTCCGCTCGGTTCGGTGGGCCGCCATCTGCGGATCCTGCGCGAGTCCGGGCTCGCGCTGCGCCGCCGGTCGGGCCGCTCGGTGCTGTACCACCGCACCCCGGCGGGCCAGGTCCTGCTGGACGCGGCGCCGGGGCGCTGAGCCGACGGCGCCTATCGCGTCGTGTACGAGGCCACGAGCTGCTGGTAGCGGGCGCAGCGGGTGACGTCCTCGTGGTCGCAGGCGAGCGCGCACTCCAGGAGGTCCAGCGAGGCCCGCGCCGCCGCGATGCGGGCCCGCAGCGCCTCAGCCTCGGCGTGCAGCAGGTCCCGGCGCCGGCCCGCTTCGCCGGTGGCGGTGGCGGCGCCGTTGGCGGTGGCGGTGGCGGTGGCCAGGGCGCGGATGGCGTCGAGGGAGAGCCCGGCCTCCTTGGCCCGCAGGATCACGGCCACCCGGGTGAGGTCGGCGGCGGTGTAGCGGCGGCGGCCGGCGGCGTCGCGCGCCGGGGCGAGCAGGCCCACCGACTCCCAGTGCCGCAGGACGTGCGTGGCGAGACCGAAGCGCTCGGCGAGGGCGCCGATGCTCATCGGAGCGTCCTCGCGGGGGGCCGGGGTCCGGGGCTCGTTTGACTTCATGTCGACATTAAGTCCCAGCATGGCGTGCATGACCAGTGAGACGGACCTTCCCGCTGAGCCGAACCCTCCCGTTGAGACGAACCCTCCCGCCGAGGCGGACCCTTCCGGGTCGCCGGACGACGGCCTCCTCGCACGCCTCGACGCCGCCGACCGCTTCCCGGGCGCCGAGCGTTTGCGCTCCCGTTCCTATGAGCTGCTCGGCGCCGGGCCCGGCCGCACCGTCCTGGACGTCGGGTGCGGCGCCGGACGGGCGGTGGCGGAGCTCGCGGAGCGCGGCGCCCGGGCCATCGGGGTGGACGCGAGCGCGCGCGTGATCGCCGCCGCGCGGAGGCGCCGGCCGGGGGCGGACCTGCGGGTCGGGGACGCCGCCGAACTCCCGCTGCCGGACCGCTCGGTGGACGGCTACCGGGCCGACAAGGTGTTCCACGAACTGGCCGATCCGCTGCCCGCCCTCGCCCAGGCCCGCCGGCTCCTGGTGGGCGGCGGGCGGATCGTGCTGCTCGGCCAGGACTGGGACACCGTCGTCATCGACTCCGACGACCCGGCGCTCACCCGCGCCCTGGTCCACGCCCGCGCCGACCTGGTCGCCCGCCCGCGCGCCGCCCGCCGCTACCGCGCGCTGCTGCTGGACGCGGGGTTCGCGGACGTGGCGGTCGAGGTGCGCACGATCGTCCTGACCGGCCCGGCGGCGCTCCCCCTGCTCATCGCCCTCGCCGCGACCGCCGGGACCGCCGGGACCTCGACCGCCCGCACCGCCGACGCGCTCCCCCGCGAGCGGACGGACCGCTGGATCGCCGAGCAGCGCGAGCGCGCCGCGGCCGACCGCCTCTTCCTCGCCCTGCCGATGTTCACGGCCTCGGCCACCGCACCCCGCTGAGGAGCCCCGGGCCGCCCGCCCGCCGGGGTGGCGGGCTCATTCGGCGGCGTAGGTCTTGCGCACCTTTCCCTTGCTGTCCGCGAGCAGGTAGCCGCTGTTGTTGTACTCGTCGGAGAGGTAGACCCGGATGCTCGGCACGCCGTCGCTCGACCAGAGGTCGATGAGCAGGTAGCGACTGGTCGGGTTCTTCACGTTGAGGGTCGCCTCGGCCTTCGTCAGCAGGGCGGGGATGACGTCCCAGTCGTACGGCGCGAGGTCCACCGGCTTGTCCTTGCCCATCGCCGAACCGGTGCGCTTGGTGACCTTGCCGTTCCGGTACTCGTACCAGTCGTAGCCACGGCCGTCGGCGGTGGGGACCTGGGCGGTCGCGTAGCCCTCGTGGACGGCGAGCTGCTTGACCTTCGTGGTGCCGCTCTGCGCGGTGATGGCCGCGACCGCGGTGCGCACGCCGTCCGGGGTCAGCAGGTCCTTGGACTCCTTCGCCGGCGGCTTGGCGGGCGACGGGGCGGAGGCGGTCGCGGAGACGGTGCCGGCCGGGGGCGGTGTGAGGGACGGCGTGGCGGCCGGGCCGGTGGACGGGCCGGTGGACGGGCCGGTGGACGGGGCCGCGCCGCCCGGGCTGGTGGCGGCCGACGGTCCGTTCGAGCCCGTGGCCGGACCCATCGCGCCGCCGGTGCCGTCCGGGCGCAGCACCCAGGTGAGCACACCCGCCAGGGCGACCCCGGCGACGGCGAGGGTGACCGCGGCGCCGGTGCGGCGGCGGGCCGGCGGCGACGGGGGCGCGGACGGAGGCGCCGTGCTGGGGCCGGTCGGGCCCAGGTACTGGGTCCCGGTGTCGTCGTCCACGGCTCCGGCGGACGGGTAGGCGCCGGACGGGTACGCACCGGACGGGTGCCCGCCATGAACACCCGTCGGATGAACACCCGACGGATGAGCACCCGTCGACGGCTCCGACGGCCAGTACGGCGGCGCCATCGCTCCCGGCGCCACCCCCGGCGCCGAAGCGCCGGCCACGCCAGG
>NZ_BAAAKJ010000270.1:0-3744 GCF_039527695.1 Kitasatospora putterlickiae | reverse complement strand
GGCACCGAAGCGCCGGCCACGCCAGGCTCGGCGGCCGCGAGCACCTGGTCGAGGTGCGCGGCGCCGGGCCGCACCGCCGGATCGCGCGCCAGCAGCGCGGTCAGCACCGGCCCCAGCGGCCCGCAGCGGGTCGGCGGCGGCAGCGGCTCGTCGAGCACGGCCGCGAGCGTGGCCAGCGAGGTGGCGCGGCGCAGCGGGTGGTGCCCCTCGACGGCGACGTACAGCAGCATGCCGAGCGACCACAGGTCCGAGGACGGGTTGCCCTCCTCGCCGCGGATCCGCTCCGGCGCGATGTACTCGGGCGAGCCGATCAGCGCGCCGGTGGCGGTGAGCGCGGTGGCGTCCCGCATCGCGGCGATGCCGAAGTCGGTGAGGACGGGGGTGCCGTCCGCGCGCAGCAGCACGTTGCCGGGCTTGACGTCGCGGTGCTGGATGCCGGCCGCGTGCGCGGCGCACAGCGCGGCGAGCACACCGCGGCCGATCCGGGCGGCCTCGGGGACGGTGAGCGGGCCGCGGGCGATCCGGTCGGCGAGGCTGCCGCCGGTGACCAGTTCCATGACCAGCCAGGGGTGGGGGTGCCCGGGGGTGTCGACGATGTGGTGGATCACCGCGACGTTCGGGTGCTGGAGGCGGGCGAGCGCGCGGGCCTCGCGCAGCACGCGCTCGCGCAGTTCGTCGGCGGCGGTGGGGTCGGCCGCGGCCATCGCCGGGTCCGGCGGGCGGACCTCCTTGAGCGCGACCTCGCGGTGCAGCATGGTGTCGCGGGCGCGCCAGACCAGTCCCATGCCCCCGCCGCCGAGGCGTTCCAGCAGTTCGAAGCGGTTGTCGATGAGCCGCGTCCCCGGCCCCCCAGTGTTCATGCCGACCCATCGTAGGGGCCGCCGCCGACGGTCGCGGTGGCCGCCCCGGGCGGCCGGTTGCTCCGTGGACGCCCTGTCCGTACCGGAGTTGGGCGGGCGGCGGACGGCGGGGTCCCGGTTACGGCATGCGGAGGCGGGTGCCACCCTCCCGGGCGAGGCGGGAGGGCCTTCCGGGTGGCCGTGGGCGGGGAGTGGACGGCGCCCGCCCGACCGGCTCGTTGTGACCGGTATGTCTGCACACGTAGGAAGAAGGGCCTTCTGGGCCGCGCTGTCCCTGCTGGTCCTCACTCTCCTGGCGGTGGCGGTGGGGATCGGTCACCGTCCGCCGCCGGAACGGCACCCCGGCCCGCCTCCGCCGGAGGCCCCGCGTGGCTGGGTGGTCGCCGCGAGCGCGGCCAACGTACGGCGCGAGCACTCCGTCGACGGCGCGGTGCTGGGCCTGGCCCGGTGCGGCGAGCCGGCCGAGATCGTCGACACCTGGATCTCCCCGCTGGGCACCCGCTGGAGCCGGATCGTGGTCGCGCCCCGGGGGCTGACGGGCTGGGTCCTCTGGTCGCTGCTCGACCACCCGGCCCCGCCCGGCGACGGTCCGGCCGCCCCCTGCCCCACCCCGCCGCCGGACACCCAGGAGGCGTGACGGCGGCGGTGCCGGGCGGGGCGTCAGGTGACGAAGTCAGGTGACGAAGGAGGCGAGCGGCCCGGCGCGGCGGCGGACACCGGCCGCCTCCGGTGCGGCGAGGACGGCGGACCTGAGGGTTCACGCGCACCGCTGTGCGAATCCGGTGGCCCGGTCCGCCTGCGGCGAGCGCTCGACGGCCGCGTCCAGGCCCTCGTCCTTGGCCCGCTTCACGTCGACCAGGCCCTCGGCGAACGCCGCGTTGAGGCCGTGGCCGAGCAGGGTGACGCGCGGCGCGTCGAGCGGTTGGTGCCGGTAGCGCACCGGGCGGCCCAGTTCCTCGGTCACGGTCCTGGCCGGGTCGCCGGGCGACAGGTCCCGCGGGCCGAGCACGGGGACACACCCTCTCGGTCGGGGAGCCGTCGCAGGTCGGCGGCGCCGGGCGGTCGCCGCCGGAGGGGACCGCCCGGCGTCAGCCGAGGAACTGGGCGAGCACACCGGTGACCGCGGCGGCGAGGGCGAGGACCGCGGCGAAGGCCCCGCCCGCGCGGGCAACGGCGGCGGGGTAGGTGGAACCGTCGAGACGGGCGAGCGCACCTGCGGCCACGCCGATCAGGAGGGCCAGCACGAGGACCAGAGCGACGGTGAGCAGGACGACGGCGACGTGGTTCACAACGATCTCCCAGCGGGGGTCGGACTGTTGACGTGACCGAATTTCCTGGAACCGGTGTTGAACACGGTTGAGACTGGACAATGGTGTACACACCTGAACACCGCTGGAAGCCCGACGCTGGGGGGCGTGTGAGCACGGAAGACCTTGGGCCTGGGGAGGCGCTGGTCGAGTTGCGCAGGCGGCTCGACGACAAGCGGGCCGTCCTGGGCCTGGACAAGACACAGTTCGCCAGAAGAGCGGGGGTGAGCCGCGGCACCATTCACAACGCCCTCACGGGGCCGGTGCCGAGAGCGGAGACGATCACGGCACTCGCCGAGGCGCTGGGCTTGGACCCGCGCGTCCTGCTCAAGCTGCGGCAGATCGCAGCCGGGGAAGCCCCGGCCCCCGCCGGACCCAGGGCGCAGCGGCCCACCGGCGGCCGACCGCTCGCGGACCGAGCTCTTCTATCTCAGCGAAGCCGTTGAGATGCCGGACGGACTGCGGGCCGAGGTGCGGGGCTACTGCCGAATCGAACTGCCCACCGTCGAACAGATGGACGTGTTCCGGGAGGCGGAACGCCTCAGCCGGGCCTTCCACGCGATTCTCTGACGTCGAAGGAGGCCCGGGTGGAGCACAGCCCGTCCGACCGCCCGACCGATCGTCCGCCACTCGCCGCCGTGGTCGTCACGGACGCGGTCGGCCGGGTTCTGCTGCTGCGCCGGGCGGACGGCCGCTGGGAGTTGCCGTCCGCGCGGGTCCGGCCGGCCGAGGAGCCGGTGGCGGCGGCCGTCCGCGCGCTGGCCGAGGTCTGCGGGGCGTCCGCCGAGGCGGTGCGCCCGCTCGGGGGGTTCGGGGACGGTCCTGACGGTGCGGCGCGGCGGCAGTACGTGTTCGCGCTGTCGGCGTACGCGCCCGGCGCGCTGGGGCGGCTCGTGCTCCGTCGGCACACCACGCACGCCTGGTTCTTCACGGACAACCTGCCCGGCCTCTCCCCCGCCGCAGTCCGCTTCCTGCGGGCGCACGCCCCGGCCCGGCCGCACCTGTCGCGTCCCCAGTGGCTGGCCACCACGCCGCGCGCGTGGCTGTGCACGGCCGCCGTGCTGACCGCGCCGGACGGGCGGCTGCTGATGGTGAAGTCGCGGGTGCGGGAACCGGACCGGCGGCCGGACGCCGGTCGGTGGAACTTCCCGGGCGGGGTGCTCGACACCCACGAGGACTCGCCGACCGGCGCCGCCCGCGAGCTACGGGAGGAGACCGGCCTCGACCGGCCGGCCGGCCCGCTGCTCGCGGTGCTCTGGCAGCATCCGGCGCCGGGCGCGGACCACCCCATCGTGCAGTTCTTCCACGACTTCGGCACCGCAGACCCTTCATCGGTCCGACTCGCCTGCCCGGACGGGGAGATCACCGACTGGGAATGGTTCCGCCCGGGCGAGGAGCTGGACGCCGCGGCCGGTCCGGACCGGGGCTACGCGGCGCGGCAGGCGCTGGCGGCGCGCGCGTCCGGCCGCACCGTCACGGCCACCTACCCGCCGCGCCCCTTCGAGGCCTCGGACTGACCACGCGCGGCGGATCCGTCTCCCCGGCCCGCCCGAACGAACAGGCGGCCGGGCGGCCGG
>NZ_BAAAKJ010000269.1:0-544 GCF_039527695.1 Kitasatospora putterlickiae | reverse complement strand
ATTGCCTCAGGAGCGGTGGATGGTTATTGCTATGCATCTCATGCAGAAGGAGGACCCGGCTGATCGTCGTCGGTATGTTGCTGAGGCGTATTGGGCATTAAGCAATTTATACATGACTGTTGCCACACCTACACTTACGAATGCTGGTAAAACGCATGGTCAGTTATCCAGCTGCTTCATCGATACCGTGGATGATAGTCTTCAGTCGATTTACGACAGCAATACAGACATTGCCAAACTGTCCAAGAATGGTGGCGGGATTGGTGTCTATATGGGAAAGGTCCGTGGTCGTGGGAGCTCAATTAAAGGATTTAAGGATATGTCAAGTGGTGTCGTACCGTGGATTAAGCAGCTTAATAATACAGCGGTCAGTGTCGATCAGCTAGGTACACGTAAAGGCGCGATTGCGATTTATCTCGATGTGTGGCATACAGATATTGAAGCCTTTCTTGATTTAAAGCTGAATAACGGGGATGAACGGCTGCGTGCACATGATATTTTTACAGGTGTCTGTCTGCCGGATTACTTCATGGAGCAGGTGGAG
>NZ_BAAAKJ010000268.1:0-2997 GCF_039527695.1 Kitasatospora putterlickiae | reverse complement strand
GCAGCGCGGCGCCGATCGCCCGGAACGCCTTGCCGTAGAGCGGGCCGGAGGCGCCGCCGACCTTGGAGATCAGCGTGGTGCCGGTCTTGGTCAGCAGCGCGCCGGGCCCGGGGAAGACCGGGGCGTCCGGCGCGTCCAGGACGGCCAGCACGGCGGTGAGGCCGCGTCGCAGGTTGCTGCCGTGGTCGCCGTCGCCGATCGCGGAGTCCAGTTCGGTGAGCCGCCCGTGCTCCTTCTCGACCGCGGCGGCCAGCGCGCGGACCCAGGCCTCGGCGAGGGGGGTGTCGACGTCCATGTGCGGATGCTCCTGTTCCGTCGGTCAGGCGCGCTTGAGGGCGGGGGTGTCCACCGGGGCGTCCCACAGCTCCAGGAGCTGGCCGTCGGCCTTGGCGAGGGTGAGCGAGAAGCCGGCCATGTCCAGGCTGGTCACGTAGTTGCCGACCAGGCTGCGGGCCACCGTGATGCCGTGCCCGGCCAGCCGGGCGGCGACCTCGCCGAAGACGATGTACAGCTCCATCAGGGGGGTCGCGCCGAGGCCGTTGACCAGGGCGATGACCTCGTCACCGGCGGTCAGGTGGTGGTCGGTGAGGACGGTCTCCACCACCTCGGCGACCAGCTCCCGGGCCGGGCGCAGCCGCTCCCGGCGCCGGCCGGGCTCGCCGTGGATGCCGACGCCCACCTCGATCTCGTCGTCGGCCAGCTCGAAGCCGGGCTTGCCGGCCGCCGGGACGGTCGCCGCGGTCAGCGCGATCGCGAACGAGCGGGAGGCCGCGTTCACCCGCTCGCCGAGGGCGGCCACCTCGTCCAGCGGCGCGCCGCGCTCGGCCAGCGCGCCCGCGATCTTCTCCACCAGCACGGTCGCGCCGGTGCCGCGCCGCCCGGCCGTCCAGGTGGAGTCCTCCACCGCCACGTCGTCGTTGACCAGCACCGTGCGGACCTCGACGCCCTCCTCGGCGGCCAGTTCCGCGGCGAGCTCGAAGTTCATCACGTCGCCGGTGTAGTTCTTGACCACGAACACCACGCCGGCGCCGGTGTCCACGGCCTTGGCGGCGGCCAGCATCTGGTCCGGGACGGGGGAGGTGAACACCTCGCCGGGGCAGGCCGCGTCCAGCATGCCGGGGCCGACGTAGCCGCCGTGCAGCGGCTCGTGCCCCGACCCGCCGCCGGACACCAGCGCCACCTTGGGGGCGGTCGGCCGCACGGCCCGGGTGATCACCCGGTTGGCGACGTCTACCGCCAGCTCCGGGTGCGCGGCGGCCACTCCGGCCAGCGCGTCCTCCAGGACGGTCTCCGCGGCGTTGATGAGCTTCTTCACGGCGTACGCGCTCCCCTCGGCAGACGGTGCTGACCCGACGCTACGCCAGACGGGGCCCCCGGGCACGGAATCCGACACGCGGGAAGCCGCTCACCCGGGTGGAGCAACTACGGCCTAGGGTCGGGGGCATGAGTGGACACGTGGGCATCGTTCTGGTCTCGCACAGCGCGGCGCTGGCCGGCGGGTTGAAGGAGCTGCTGGCGGAGCTCGCCTCGGACGAGGTGCGGGTGGTGGTGGCCGGGGGGACCGAGGAGGGCGGGCTCGGGACCAGTTACGAGCTGATCGCCCGGGCGGTGGCCGAGGCGGACGGCGGGGCCGGGGTCGCGGTGCTGCCGGATCTCGGGAGTTCGGTGCTGACCGCGGTGACCGTGCTGGAGGACGCGCCGCGCCCCGGGGTGGTGCTGGTCGACGCGCCGTTCGTGGAGGGTGCGGTGGCCGCCGCGGTGACCGCCTCGACCGGGGCGGCGCTGGCCGAGGTGGTGGCGGCGGCCGAGGAGGCGCGCGGCTTCCGCAAGCTGTGAGGGCTCATTTGGCGTCGGCGTAGCACTCCACCACGGCGGTGCTGAGCGGGAACCGCACCGGTGTGTCGCCGAAGACCAGCCGGCGGGCCTCGTCCGCCGCTTCGGCGACCGCCGCCGCCACCTCGTCGGCCAGGTTGGCGGGGGTGTGCACCATGACCTCGTCGTGCTGGAAGAACACCAGGTGCGGGCGGTCGGCCGCGGTGGCCACCGGGAGCTCGGCGAGCCGGCGGCGCAGCGCCGCCAGCAGGGCCAGCGCCCAGTCGGAGGCGCTGGCCTGGATGACGAAGTTGCGGGTGAACCGGCCGCGGGCGCGGGCCGAGCGGCCGCCGGCGTCGCCCGCCGTCTCGGGCGCCTCGGTGAGGTCCAGGAAGTCGGCGGAGGCGGGCGGGCAGGGGCGGCCCAGCCGGGAGGCGACCACGCCGCCGTCCTCGCCGGTGCGGGCGGCCGCCTCGACGTAGCCCATCGCGGCCGGGTAGCGGCCCCGCAGGGTGGCCAGCAGCGGGCCGATGTCGCCGCTGGTCTGGCCGTACATGGCGCCGAGCAGGCCCAGTTTGGCCTTGTCGCGGTCGCCGTGGAAGGCGGTGGCGGCCAGCGCCTCGTACAGGTCGCCGCCGGCGGCGGTGCGGGCCAGTCCGGCGTCCTGGGAGAGCGCGGCGAGCACCCGCGGCTCCAGCTGGGCGGCGTCGGCCACCACCAGCAGCCAGCCCGGGTCGGCGACCACGGCGCGGCGCAGGATGCGCGGGATCTGCAGCGCGCCGCCGCCGCGGCTGGCCCAGCGGCCGGAGACCACGCCGCCGACCACGTACTCGGGGCGGAACCGGCCGCCGCGGGCCCAGGCGTCCTGCCAGGCCCAGCCGTGCGCGACGTGGATCCGGGACAGCTCCTTGTAGCGGACCAGCAGCCGGGCCGCCGGGTGGTCGATGGTCTTCAGCTCCCAGGACCGGGTGGAGCCGAGCGGGATGCCGGCGTCGGCGAAGGCGCGCAGCACCTGGCTGTGCGAGTCGGGGTTGAACGGGCGCCCGCCGAGCGCCCGCTGGAGCTCGACGGCGAGCTCGGCGAGCAGCCGCGGCTGGGTGCCGGGGACGGTGGGGCGCGGGCCGAGCAGTTCGGTGAGCAGCCGGTCGTGGACGTCGACGCTCCACGGCAGACCGTCGTGGGCCA
>NZ_BAAAKJ010000267.1:0-3849 GCF_039527695.1 Kitasatospora putterlickiae | reverse complement strand
GGTGTAGGGCCGCGCCGGGCCCTGGGGCGGCGCCTGCGCCGGCGGCATCGGACCCGCCGCCGTCACCGGCGGGAGCAGCGTGGTCGCGGCGGCGTCGTCCAGCGGCGGGACGGGCGGCAGCAGCGTGGTCGCCGCCGCGTCGTCCAGCGGCGGCACCGGCGGGAGCAGCGCCGTCGCGGCGTCGTCCACACCCGGCACGGCCCCGTACGGCGGCTGCCCGTACGGCGACTGTCCGTACGACTGCTGCCCGTACGACTGCTGCGCGTGCGACGGCCCGTGCGGCTGCCCGCCGTACGGCGGGTGCTGGCCCGCGCCGGGGGCGTGCGGCTGCTGCGCGTGCCCCTGCTGCGCATAAGGATCCGGCGCGTACGCCTGCGGCGGGGCGTACGGGTAGGGCGCCTGCCCGGGCTGGGGCTGGTAGCCCTGCGGCACCGGCTGCTGCGCCTGCGGCTGCGGCCGCCCGTACGGGTACTGCGGCTGGTACGGCGACTGCGGCTGGTGGGGCTGCTGGGGCTGGTGCTGGGGCTGCCCCTCGGGGGTTCCGTTCACTCCGGTCACGCCGCTCACCCGCCCGCGAACGGCGGGAGGACCTCGACCGTCCCGCCCTCGGTGAGGGCCACGGTCGCGTGGTCACGGCCGCCGACCGGCGAGCCGTCCACCAGGTAGGAGCAGTGGCCGAGCAGCCGGACCAGCTTCGGCCGGTCCGCGTGCCGCTCCTCGACCTGCGCCAACGCCTCGGCCAGGGTCGCCGCCAGGTACGGCTCCTCGGCCACCCCGGCCTCCGACTTCGCCGCCGCCCAGTAGCGGATCGTGCCGCTCACCTGAACGGCGGCGGCCGGGTCGTGCCCGGTGGTCGCGCCCATGGCAACCCCTTCTCGCTCGTCCTCGCCCGGGCCCGGGTGTCCCGGCCGGGTCCACCACCGGGGGCGTCCGCGCCTCGCCCGAAAGGGGTGCGCGCGGGGTGCCGCCGATGTGTCCCCCATGATGTCGTGTTCGCCCGCACGAGCGGCAATCGCCCTGGCCCGACGCCCGGCGGCGCCGTCGCGAAGCTGTGGCCCGGCTCACCCGGGGCGCGCCCGAAAAGGCCGAACCGCCGGATTCCGGCCCTCCCGGCGCGGGGGGCCGGTCGGCTATCCTCGATGCCTGAGGGATCCGGGCAGAGTCGCCCCCGGATCCTTTTGTGCTTTCAGGACGCCAGTACGGACGTTCTTGCGAATCGTCGGCCCACCCCCGGCGTACCGCAGGGACCGCCCCCGCCACACACGGCACAACGACGTGCCGGGACCGGCCGGGGCGTCGGACAGACCCCGGCTCGGGCCGCCGCCCGGGACGGGCCAGGACCGGAAGGTTCGCGGATGAGCAGGGCAGAAGCGGTGCACCGGGGGTTGCGGGACCTCCGGCGGGTGCCCCGTCCGTCCGCGCACGCCACCGCCCGGTCCGCCGTCTCCCCCCGGACGTCCGTCTCCTCCCCCTCACCAGCACGTGCGCCATCCGGCTGTGGCGGCGGCCGGAACGCGACCGCGACGACCCGGAAAGGGGACTACCGGGTATGAGTTCTCTGCTCCTCCTCACCAACGCGCTGCAACCCTCCGCTGAGGTCCTGCCCGCGCTCGGCCTGCTGCTGCACAACGTCCGGGTGGCCCCCGCCGAGGGCGCCGCCCTGGTCGACACCCCCAGCGCCGACGTCATCCTGGTGGACGGCAGGCGCGACCTGCCGCAGATCCGCAGCCTCTGCCAACTGCTGCGCTCCACCGGCATCGGCTGCCCGCTGATCCTGGTGGTGACCGAGGGCGGCCTGGCCGCCGTCACCGCCGACTGGGGCATCGACGACGTCCTGCTCGACACCGCCGGCCCCGCCGAGGTCGAGGCCCGGCTGCGGCTCGCCCTCGGCCGGCTCCAGGTGACCACCGACGACAGTCCGATGGAGATCCGCAGCGGTGACCTCTCGGTCGACGAGGCCACCTACTCGGCCAGGCTCAAGGGCCGGGTGCTCGACCTCACCTTCAAGGAGTTCGAGCTGCTCAAGTACCTCGCCCAGCACCCCGGCCGGGTCTTCACCCGGGCGCAGCTGCTGCAGGAGGTCTGGGGCTACGACTACTTCGGCGGCACCCGCACGGTCGACGTGCACGTCCGCCGGCTGCGCGCCAAGCTCGGCGTCGAGCACGAGGGCCTGATCGGCACCGTGCGCAACGTCGGCTACCGCTTCGTCGTCCCCGACAAGGGGGACAAGGGCGAGCGGGCCGAGCGGGCCGAGCCGCCCGCCCGGCGCTCCCCGGCCGTCCTGGACACCTGACCGGCCGGGCCGGGCGGGGCCCGCGCCACCCCGTCCGGCCCGGCCGTCCGACCGGCTCCGGTCCGTCGGTCCGGTGCACCGGTCCGGTCCACCTGTCCGGCCCGTCCTGATTCGTCCCGCCCCGTCCCGGGCCGCCCGCCCGCCGCACCCGCCCGGCGCGGGTCCCCCACTGCCCGGCCGTACGCCACACGCGTAGACTCCCCCCGTGGCCAAAGTGACGCGCGACGATGTAGCCCGACTGGCTGGTACCTCGACCGCGGTCGTCAGCTACGTGATCAACAACGGACCGCGCCCGGTCGCGCCCGCCACCCGGGAGAAGGTGCTCGCCGCGATCGAGCAGCTCGGCTACCGGCCGAACAGCGTCGCCCAGGCGATGGCCTCCCGCCGCACCAACCTGATCGGCATGGTCGTCCCGGACGCCCGCCAGCCGTTCTTCGCCGAGATGGCGCACGCCGTGGAACGGGCCGCCTCCGAGCGCGGCAAGCTCGTGCTGATCGGCAACTCCGACTACGTCGACGACCGCGAGGTCCACTACGTCCGCGCCTTCCTCGGCATGCGGGTCTCCGGCCTGATCCTGGTCAGCCAGGGCCCCTCGCAGCGGGCCGCCGAGGAGTTCGCCGCCATGGAGGGCGCGAAGGTGGTGCTGCTGCACCGCCGCCCCGAGGCGATCGACGACGTCGCGGTGGTCACCGACGACGTGGCCGGCGCCGAGACGATCGTCCGCCACCTGCTGGAGGTGCACGGTCACCCGTACGTGGCCTGCTTCGGCGGCCCGGTCGAGTCCCCCGCGCCCGGCGACCCGGTCATCGACCACGTCGAGGGCTGGCAGCGCGCCATGGACGCGCACGGCCTGCCCGCCGAGCCGCACCTCATCGACGCGCCCTTCCACCGCTACGGCGCCTACGACGTCGCGCTGCGCGTGCTGGGCTCCGAGGACCGCCCGCCGGCGATCTTCTGCTCCACCGACGACCAGGCCATCGGCGTGCTGCGGGCCGCCCGCGAGCTGGGTCTGCGGGTACCGGAGGACCTCGCGGTGGCCGGCTTCGACGACGTGCCGGAGGCCGCGCTCGCCGACCCGCCGCTGACCACCGTCGCCTCCGACCGCGACGCGATGGCCCGGGCGGCGGTGGACCTGGTGCTGGACGACTCGCTGATGGTGCCGGGATCGGACACCGAACGGGTCCGCACCTTCCCCTCGCGCCTGGTCGTGCGACGCTCCTGCGGCTGCTCGCCGGAGAGCGCGCACTCGTAGCCTGACCAGGCTTTATGAGAAGTCAACAGGCTTCTCGGGCCGTTCTGAGCGGGTTCTCACGCGATTCTCATCCGCCGGGCGGACGTTGGTCGCCATGAGCGATCACGAGCAGTGGCGGCACCGTACCGGCGACGAGCGGTACGACGGCCCGTACGGGTACCCGCGGCCCCAGGTCATCCCCGGCACCGTCCTCGACAGCGCCACGCACGACGGCGCGGGGTACGGGAGCACGGCGTACGACGGCACGCCACACGAAGGCACCGGGTACGGCAGCCCCGCCCACCCCGCCGCCGGCACCCCGCCC
>NZ_BAAAKJ010000266.1:20290-24321 GCF_039527695.1 Kitasatospora putterlickiae | reverse complement strand
GGCGCGCGGCGGCAGCGCCTCGGCCGGCCGGCGGGCGGGCGGCACGGCGAGGAAGGGCGGCAGCAGCGGGACCCGGACCGCGACGGTCACCGGGCGGGGTCCTCGTCGCCGAGCAGGTCGCGCAGCAGCCGCTCGTCCTCGGCCGAGAGGTCGGAGACGAACCGGGCGAGCACGGTCGAGCGGTCGGTCTCCCGGCCCAGTTCGGCGTGCATCCGGCGGGCGGCCAGCCCGGCGGGGTCGGCGACCGCCGGGGTGTAGGCGTAGCCGCGGCCGGCCCGGGTGCGGTGCACCGTCCCCTTGTCGTGCAGCCGGGCGAGGATCGTCGCGACGGTGGTCCGGGCCAGGCCGTCGCCGAGGGCGCCCTGGACGTCCTGCGGCGTCAGCGGCCGTTCCGCGGTCCAGAGGGCGGCGAGCACCTCGGCCTCCAGTTCCCCGGCGGGCCGGCGGGCGGACGGTGCGTCGGACATGGCGGGGGTTCCTCCAGGTGTCGTCTACGGTCATGTAGAACGTCTACATGACTGTAGACGGTCGGCCGCGCCCTGCGATGCCGCCCACCAACGTACGGGAGGTCCGTCGGCCGGGGTCCGGTCGCCGGTCGGGGCCTCTTTGGATCACCCGTGATCGATATCGACCGTTATCTTCCATCCCTCACCGTTCTGGTAGTAGTTGTCTCCATGCTCCCGATTGTTCTCGAAGTGTTCCCCGCCCGATGGGCCCGCCGCCACGGCGGTGACCGCCGGTGACGGCGGCCCGAGCGCTGGCCGTGTACGACGGCAGCGGCATCGACGGCGGCCTGTACCGCCGGGTGGTCGGCTGGGCGGACGCCGCGCCGCACTGGTTCAACCGCCTGGTCGAGGTGTGGTCGCTGCTCGGCCTCGGCCTGTTCGCGCTGCTGATGCTCGCCGCCTGGTGGCGGGCGCGCGGCGCCGGTCCGGCGGTGATGGCCCGGGTGCTGGCCTCGCCACTGGCGGTGCTCGTCGCCTACGCGGTGAACTCCGGGATCAAGGGGCTGGTGGAGGAGGTCCGGCCCTGTGCCCAGCTGCGGATGCGCGACACCCTGGAGGCCTGCCCGGTCGCGGGTGACTGGTCCTTCCCGAGCAACCACACCGTGATCGCCGTCGCGGCCGCCGCCGCGCTCTGGTTCGCCGACCGGCGGATCGGCGCGGTCGCCGCGGTGGCCGCGGTGCTGATGGGCGCCTCCCGGGTCTGGGTCGGCGTGCACTACCCGCACGACGTGCTGGCCGGGGCGCTGGTCGGCCTCCTGGTGGCCGTTCCGCTCGCGCTGGCGGCGGGCTCGGCCGGGCCGTGGGTGGAGCGGGCCAGGACCGGTCCGCTGAAGCCGCTGCTCGGCGCGGGTCCCGGGGCGTCGGCGGCGTGGGCCGGCCGGCCGGTCGGCGCCGGGCGGGGCTGACCCGCCGGGGCGGGCTCCGGCCCGGGCGGGCCGGAGCCGTTCCGGGCCTTGTGTGACCGGGGTGCCGGGGAGAGCATGTGAGCCCGGCGCGGGCCGTCCCCGAGGGGCGCGCCCGCCCGGCTCAGTCGTGCCAGGGCGCCGTGCGCGCCGGGCGTGCCAGTGGAGGGAAGTGCTGCCCATGCCGTACCGACTCGACATCACCCAGGGGGACTGGCCGGCCGAGGAACTCGGCAAGGGCGTCGAGGGGTTGCTGGCCGAGGCGATGGTGCTCACCCTCGCGACCGCCGGCCACGACCACGGCCCGCACGCCAACCTCGCCTTCTTCGCGTACGACGACGACCTCGTCCTCTACTTCGTCAGCGAGCGCGCCACCCGGCACAGCCACCACCTGGCCGAGCAGGCCCGGGCGGCCGCCACGGTGTTCCTGCCGCCGCCGGTCTTCGGCGAGCAGTTGCGCGGCCTGCAGCTGACCGGCCGCGCGGGCGAGGCGTGGGGGCGCCAGGCGGAGGCGGCGCTGGCCGCCTACCAGGGGCGCTACCCCGACTTCGCGCGGGACGACGAGGTCCGGCGGCAGTTCCTGACCGGCGGCGGCGCGGCGGCGCTCTACCGCTTCCAGGTGGAGGAGCTGACGGCGGTGGACGAGCCGAAGTTCGGCCGGCGGCACTACCTGCGGGCGGCGGTCCGGCGCTGACCCGGGGGCCGGTCGCGGGCCCGATCGTCAGGTTGTCTGTACAACTTATCGGTCGGTTCATCTGCGGGCCGCCACTCGGACCCCCCTCGGACACCTCGCGGCATCAGCCTGGCCGCATGAGAGTCATCGTCGTAGGAGCGGGCGTGCTGGGCACCATGCACGCCTGGCAGGCCGTCGAGCGCGGTCACGAGGTCGTCCACCTGGAGCGCGAGACGGAGGCGCGCGGCGCCTCGGTGCGCAACTTCGGCCTGGTCTGGGTCAGCGGCCGCGCCCAGGGCGAGGAGCTGGAGACCGCGGTGCGGGCCCGCGAGCTGTGGGAGCGGATCGGCGAGCGCGTGCCCGGACTCGGCTTCCGCGCCAACGGCTCGCTCACCGCGATCCGCACCGAGGCCGAACTCGCGGTCGCCGAGCAGGCGCTCACCCTGCCCGACGCCGAGTCGCGCGGCTACCGGCTGCTCGACCCGGAGCAGACCCGGGCGCTCAACCCGGCGCTGCGCGGCAGCCTGCTCGGCGCCCTGCACTGCTCGCGGGACGCCGCGGTCGAGTCGCGCGTCGCCCAGCCCGCGCTGCGCGCCGCGCTGGCCGCCACCGGACGCTACACCTTCCTGCCCGGGCGCGAGGTCCGCGACGTCATCGGCGAGAACGCCGTCCGCGACGACCACGGCGACGTCCACACCGGCGACCTGGTCGTGCTCTGCACCGGCGCCTGGCTCGGCGGCCTGGTCCGCGAGCTGGCGCCCGAACTCCCGGTCCGCAAGGTCCGGCTGCAGATGATGCAGACCGACCCGCTGGGCGAGCCGCTGACCACCTCGGTCGCCGACGGCGACTCCTTCCGCTACTACCCGGCCTTCGCCGGCACCGCGCTGGACCGCCTGCGCGAGGTCCAGCCGCAGTCGCCGGTCGCCGCCGAGCACAAGATGCAGCTGCTGATGGTCCAGCGCCTGGACGGCGGCCTCACCATCGGCGACACCCACGAGTACGACCAGCCCTTCGGCTTCGACGTGGTCGAGGACCCGTACGACCACCTGGTGGGCGTGGTCGAGGACCTGCTCGGCCGCCCGCTGCCGCGGATCCGCCGCCGCTGGGCCGGTGTGTACGCGCAGTGCGTCGACACCACCCGGGTGGTCCACCGCGAGCGGGTGCGCGACGGCGTCTGGCTGGTCACCGGCCCCGGCGGCCGGGGCATGACCTGCTCGCCCGCCATCGCCGAGACCACGGCGAACCTCGCCAACCTGTAAGTCCGTCCGAGCCCTTCGAAGGAATCGAAACATCATGTCGTACGACATCCGCCTGGTCGTCCTGGACATGGCCGGCACCACCGTGGCCGACGACGGCCTGGTCGAGCGCGCCTTCCAGGCCGCCGCCGGCTCGCTCGGCGTCGAGGCCGGCGGTCCCGAGCACGCCCGGATGCTGGAGCACGTCCGCGCCACCATGGGCGAGTCCAAGATCTCCGTCTTCCGTCACCTGTTCGGCGAGGAGGAGAAGGCCCAGCGGGCCAACACCGCCTTCGAGGCCGCGTACCACGACCTCGTCGACGCCGGCCACTGCGAGGCGCTGCCCGGCGCCGCCGAGGCCATCGCCGAACTCCGAGGCCAGGGCCGGAAGGTGGTCCTCACCACCGGCTTCTCCCGGTCCACCCAGGACCGCATCCTGACCGCCCTCGGCTGGGAGTCGATCGCCGACCTCACCCTCTGCCCCGCCGAGGCCGGCCGAGGCCGCCCGTACCCGGACCTCGCGCTCACCGCGCTGCTGCGCACCGGGACGGACTCGGTCCGCCAGATCGCGGTGGCCGGCGACACCGGCTACGACATGCTGACCGGCTCGCGCGCCGGGGCCTCCGTCGTCGCCGGCGTCCTCACCGGCGCGCACGGCGAGGAGCGCCTGCGGGCGGACGGGGCGACGCACGTGCTGGCGTCCGTCGGCGAGCTG
>NZ_BAAAKJ010000266.1:17081-20209 GCF_039527695.1 Kitasatospora putterlickiae | reverse complement strand
CCCGGCCGGTCCTCCGGTCCCGCGCGGGCGCCGCGGCGCGAGCCCGGGTCCGTACCGGATCGCCGTCGGCGCCCGGGACCCGGCCGCGCTCGCCCGCTTCCGGGCGGTGGCCCGCGGTCGGCGCGTCCCGCCGGAGCGACCGGACGAGCTCCCCGCCGCGGCCGGTGCCCGCGCCCGCCCCGTGTTCGTGCCCGCCCCGTGTTCGTGCCCGCCCCGGAGGGGAGGCGGGCAAGGACCGGCCGCGCCTCGACGGCACCCCGGACGCCGGCCGGCCGAGCCGTCCGCCGCTCACGGGGACGGCGGTAGCGGCGGCCTCATGGGCTTGTGCCGTCCCCCGGGGCCGTCAGACTGGAGCCATGGAGACCATGGTGGCCGTCGAAGGCGGCGAGCTCTGGGCGGACGACTCGGGCGGGGACGGGCTGCCGCTCGTCCTGGTCCACCCGGGGGTCGGGGACTCCACGATCTGGGACCCGGTCCTGCCCGCGCTCACCGCCCGGCACCGGGTGATCCGCTACGACTGCCGCGGCTACGGCCGCTCGCCCGCGCCCACCGTCCCCTACTCCCAGCTCCGGGACCTGCTGGCCGTCCTCGACCACGTCGGGGCGGAACGGGCGGTGCTGGTGGGCAACAGCACCGGCGGGGCCGCCTCGATCGACCTGGCCCTGACGGCTCCGCGGCGGGTGGCGGGACTGGTCCTGCTCGTCCCCGCCGTGAGTGGCTACGACCTCACCGGCGCCGAGCTGTACCAGCAGATGGGCCGACTGGCCGAGGCCGGCGACCTGGAGGGCATCGTCCGGCTCGGCCTGGGCCTGTGGGGGAAGGCCGGCGGCGGCACCCCCGAGGCCGACCCGGTCGGCGCCGCGCACCTGAGGGCCGTGCTGCCGGCCTGGTTCGCCAGCATCGGGTACCTGCGGGCCGAACCCGCCGCCTTCGACCGGCTGGGCGGGATCACCGCGCCCACCGTGCTGGCGCTCGGGGAGCTGGACCGGCCGGTGGTCGTGGAGTTCAACGAGCGGACGGCGGCCCGGATCCCCGGCTGCCGGCTGGTGCGGCTC
The DNA here is from genome assembly GCF_039527695.1 of Kitasatospora putterlickiae. Taxonomy (NCBI): domain Bacteria; kingdom Bacillati; phylum Actinomycetota; class Actinomycetes; order Kitasatosporales; family Streptomycetaceae; genus Kitasatospora; species Kitasatospora putterlickiae. The sequence goes on along the minus strand of NZ_BAAAKJ010000266.1, from coordinate 19,154 downwards.
ACCGCCTCCGACCACTACCCGACGCTGCGCGAACCGGAGGCCGTCACCCGGCTGATCGAGGAGCTGTACGACAGCGTGACGTGAGGCGCGCGCTCCGGCCGGCGGCCGGTACGCCGGCGGCAGCGATCATGCCGGAAAGGCCGGCGAGGCGCCCGGCCGTTGACGAGGGGAAACCTGCGGCCGGAATTCCGACATGACGCGGAAACAAAAGCCCCCGGGTATTGCCAGCGTTCACCGGGAACTCCTATAGTCGCACGCATGGCAGCTGGAGAGTTCCTGGCTGCTCGCCGGCACGTCGATTTCGGACGGCTCGCGAGCACGCTCTGTACGGCCGTTCCGGCGTGAACCGGCGGCGGTCCCCGGACGGGTGGACGGGGACCGGTCGCAGCGCGTCGGACCTCCTCGGGGTGACTCGCACCCGCACTGTTCGTGCAGGTCGATGAGGTGCCCCGGTTCCTTCACAGCGGATCCCCGGTGAGTCGCCGTGCCCGTGAATGCTGTCCGGGGTGCGGGCGCGGACGTCCTGCGGACCGGTGAACCGCTTTCCCCGTGAATGATTCCCGGGCCCCCTGTGGGATTTTCCCGCGCGGCCCCGCAAGGAATCACCGAAAAGCATGGAGGGAATTCATGAGCGAGAACGGCGATTCGGAAACGAACGGTTCGCCCCGGGTCGGACGGCGCGGCTTCCTCGCCGGCGCCGCGGCCGTGGCCGCCACCGCGGCGGCCCCGGTGACGCTCCAACTGGCGGGCGCGACCCCCGCGGCCGCCGCCACCCGCCCCAACATCCTGCTGATCGTCACCGACGACCAGCCCAAGCACACCGAGTGGGCCACCCCGCAGATCGTGGACTGGATCGCCGGCCACGGCGTCCGCTTCACCAACGGCCACGTCACCACGCCGCTCTGCGCGCCCTCGCGGTCCTCGGTCTTCTCCGGCCGCTACGCCCACAACCACGGCGTGCGCAACAACGGCGCCTCGCACAGCCTGGACCAGCACACCACCGTCCAGCGCCACCTCAAGCAGGCCGGCTACCGCACCGGGCTGTTCGGCAAGTACCTCAACTCCTGGACCCTGGCGGACAACCCGCCGCACTTCGAGGAGTGGGCGCTGCTCCAGCCCGCGTACAACAACGCCAACTGGAACATCAACGGCACCGTCCAGACCCTCACCGGCTACACCACCAACATCATCAGGAACCGCACCCTGGCCTTCCTCGAACAGGCCGCCACCGACACCCGCCCCTGGTTCGCCTACGTCACCCCGTACGCCTCGCACGAGCCCAACGTGCCCGCCGCCAAGTACGCGGACACCGCCGTCCCGCCGTGGAACGGGCGCCCCTCGGTGCCCGAGGCCAACCGCGACGACAAGCCCGGCTACATCCAGAACGCCACCGCCACCCTCGCCGACGCCCAGGACCTGCGCACCCGCCAGCTGCGCGCCCTGCTCTCCGTCGACGACGCCGTGCAGGCGATCCACGACAAGCTGGTGGCGCTCGGGCAGCTCGACAACACCCTCGTCATCTACCTCGGCGACAACGGCTACACCTGGGCCGACCACGGCTGGCTCAAGAAGTCCGTGCCCTACTCCCCGGCGCACGAGGTGCCGTTCTACGTCTCCTGGCCGGCCGGCGGCCTCGGCGCGGGCACCGTCGACCACCGGATCGTCGCCAACATCGACGTCGCCCCGACCATCCTCGACGCCGCCGGCATCACGCCCGACACCCCGCAGGACGGCCACTCGCTGCTCACCACCGCCACCAGGAACCACCTGCTGGTGGAGTGGTGGAAGCAGGGCACGGCGGCGGGCGGCCCGCCCACCTGGTCGTCGTACGTGGCCGCCGACAAGCAGTACACCGAGTACTACGCGCTGCACACCGACGCGAACGGCACGGTGTCCGGCACCGGCGAGGTGAAGTTCCGTGAGTACTACGACCTGGCGGCCGACCCCTACCAGCTGAGCAACCTGCTGTACCAGGCCACGCCGCAGCAGGAACAGGCGCTCGGCATCCCGGCGTTGGCGGCGCAGCTGGCCGCCGACCGGGCCGCCTGACCCTTCCCCCGATGGTCCGGGGGT
>NZ_BAAAKJ010000266.1:14394-17053 GCF_039527695.1 Kitasatospora putterlickiae | reverse complement strand
GCGCCCGCCCGCCACCCCCGGATCCCGAACCCCGTATCGAGGAACCGCGTGTCCACCGCCCCCAAACCCTGTTGCGCTCCCGGCCGTGACGCCGACGAGCCCGTGCCGCTCACGCTCGCCGCCCCCGCTTCCCCCGCCCCCGCTTCCCCCGCCCTCGCTTCCCCCGCCCTCGCTTCCCCCGCGCCCGCTTCCCCCGCGCCCGCCCCCGTCCGGGGGCCACGGGGCCCGCGGGTGGCGCGGCAGCTCACCGGCCTGCCCGGCGGGCGGTTCCTGATGGGCACCGACGACCGGCAGGGCTACCCCGAGGACGGCGAAGGGCCGGTCCGCATCGTCAAGTTGAGCCCGTTCCGGATCGCGTCGACCACGGTGACCAACGCCGCCTTCGCGACCTTCGTCAAGGCCACCGGCCACCGCACCGAGGCCGAGACCTTCGGCTTCTCCTACGTCTTCGAGGGCTTCCTGCCGGACCGGCTCGCCGCCGTCTCCCCGCAGGTGGCCGCCGTCCCGTGGTGGCGGGCGGTCACCGGGGCGAGCTGGCGGACACCCGAGGGGCCGGGCTCCTCGGTCACCACCCGCCAGAACCACCCCGTGGTGCACGTCTCGTGGAACGACGCGCAGGCGTACTGCGCCTGGTCGGGCACCCGGCTGCCCACGGAGGCCGAGTGGGAGTACGCCGCCCGGGGCGGCCTGGAGCAGGCGCGCTACCCGTGGGGCGACGAACTCACCCCGGACGGGCGCCACTTGTGCAACACCTGGCAGGGCGTCTTCCCCACCGTGAACACGGCGGCGGACGGCCACCGGGGGACGGCCCCGGTCACCGCCTTCCGGCCGAACGGCTTCGGGCTGTACAACACCGTCGGCAATGTGTGGGAGTGGTGCGCGGACTGGTTCAGCACGGACTTCCACCGCACCGGCCCGCGCCACGACCCGCCCGGCCCGCCGGACGGCGCGGCGCGGGTGATGCGCGGCGGCTCCCACATGTGCCACGCCTCCTACTGCTACCGCTACCGGGTCGCGGCGCGCAGCTCCAACACGCCGGACAGCTCCGCCGGGAACATCGGCTTCCGGGTGGCCGCCGACGCCGTCGCTTGACCTTGACACGGTGGCAAGGTCTTGACTGCCGTTCGAGGAGGTGGCCCCGATGACCGTGCCACAGGAGGAAACGACCACGACGCGAGCGTTCCGGGCGCTGGCGCACGCCGACGCCTCGGTCCGGCTGCGGGCCGCGCTGGCGGTCGGCACCACGCCGGACCCGGCGTTCGTCGGCGGGCTCGTCGAGCGGAGCGGGGTGGAACCCGACTTCTCCGTGCGGGAGATGCTGACCTGGGCGCTCACCCGCCACGAGCCGTCGGCGACGGTCCCGGCGCTGGTCGGCGAGCTGCGCTCGGACCGGGCCCAGGCACGCGGCCAGGCGCTGCACACGCTGTCCAAGATCGGGGACCGGCGGGCCTGGCCCGCGATCACCCCGGAGCTGCTGGCCGACGCCGACGACGAGGTGGCCCGGACCGCCTGGCGGACGGCGGTCGTCCTCGCGCCCGAGGGTGAGAGGCCCGCGCTGGCCGTAAGGTTGGCGCGACAGTTCGGACGCGGCGGACACGAGACGCGGCTGAGCCTCAGCCGGGCGCTGATCGCGCTCGGGGAGGCGGCGCGGCCGGCCCTGGAGGCCGCCACGGCGGCGCCCGATCCCCGGGTGCGCGCGCACGCGCTCGCCACGGAGCGGCTGTGGCAGGACCCGGAGGCGGGTTTCGAGGCGGCGGTCGAGGAGGCGAAGCGCGTGGTGGCCCTGGGCGGGGAAGGACGGTAGCCGGTGCTGATCGGCGAGGTCGCGCGGCGCTCGGGGGTGAGCGCGCGCATGCTCCGGCACTACGAGGCGCTCGGCCTGGTGCGGCCGACGGGCCGGACCGACGGCGGCTACCGGGAGTACGCCGACGAGGACGTCCGGCGGATCTTCCACATCGAGAGCCTGCGCTCGCTGGGGCTGTCGCTGCGCGACGTCGGGCGGGCGCTCGACGACCCCGGCTTCGCGCCCGCCGACCTCGTCGACGACCTCATCCGCGAGACCCGGCAGCGCATCGCGGCGGAGACCGAACTGCTCACCCGCCTGCGCCGGATCGGCGCCGCCGAACCGGCGGGCTGGGAGGACGTCCTCCAGAGCGTCGCGCTGCTCCAGGCGCTGGGGTCGACGAGCGCCAGGGCGCGCCAGCGCGCGGCGCTGGCCGCCGCCGACGACGCCCCCGTGCCGGTGGAGGCGCTGGTCGAGGCCGTGCTGGCGGAGCGGGACCCGGTCGTCGCCGGTGCCCTGCGCTGGGCGCTGGCGCAGGCCGGGGAGGAGGCGGCGGCGCCGCTGGCGAAGGGCCTCGACGCGTCCTCGGCGCGGGTGCGGGAGCGGGCCGTCCGCTCGCTCGCCGAACTGGCGGAGCCCGCCGCCACCGCGCTGCTGCGGGACGCCCTCGATCACGCCGACCCGGTGGTCCGCGGCCAGGCGGCGCTGGCGCTCGGCGCGCGCGGAGCCTGCGAGGCGGTCCCCGCGCTCGTCGACCTGATCGTCAGGGGCGCGAACGACGTCGACGCCGCCGACGCGCTGGGCGCCCTGGCGGCCGACCCGGCGGGCAGCCTCTACGGCGGGCTGCTCGGCTACCGGGGCGACCGGGCGGCCCGG
>NZ_BAAAKJ010000266.1:13608-14333 GCF_039527695.1 Kitasatospora putterlickiae | reverse complement strand
GGCTCACCTCCGCCGCCCAGGAGGCGCCCGCCCGCCGCCGCCTGACCCAGGCGCTCGTGGACATCCCGGGCTCCACGGCCGCCCGCGCCCTCACCGGCCTGACGGGCGATGAGGACCGCGCCGTCGCCCTCACCGCCGCCTACGGTCTCCGGCGGCGCGGCTGACCCAGCGGCCCGGATCGCCGCGCGGTTTCGCCGGCTCGGCCGGGTGCTCGACCGGCGACGGCCTCGCGCCGGACGGCCGGTTCCCGTGCGCCCGCCTCCGGCTGACGATCACCACGCCGGCCCTGCGAGTCGGGCACCTCGACGGCCCGATCGTGGGCGCCGTGGACCGGCCCGCCCGGGTTCCGGGGGTGCCGGTCCCTGCGTCCGCCCGTCTTCGCCGCGTCGTCGGGCGACGAGGGCCATGCCGTCGCGCTCACCGCCGCCCACGGTCTCCGGNNNNGCCGACCCGGGGGACCGGATCGCCGCCGCTTGAATCCGGGCCCTCGTGGACATCCCGGGCCCGCCGCCGCCCGCGCCCTCGCCGCCCCGACCCCGCGACGGGGACCGCCGTGGTCGCCCGCACCGGACCCTCCGGCGGCGCGGACGGCTCACGGGCCCTGGTCGCCGAAGGCGGCCGCGAAGGCCTCGGTGATCAGCGCGGGGAGCGCGGTGCGGCCGTCGTCCTCGGTCCAGCGGACCAGGGCCGTGTGCAGGGCGGCCAGGCAGGCGCCGGTGGCGGCC
>NZ_BAAAKJ010000266.1:4062-13560 GCF_039527695.1 Kitasatospora putterlickiae | reverse complement strand
CCGCGCCGGTGACTTCGCCGACGTCCCCGAGGGCGGCGACGATCGTCTGCTGGAGGGCGTACTGGTTGTCGAGGTGCCGGGCCCGCAGGGCCGGTGTGGTGATCATCAGCCGGAGGCGGGCGAGCAGGAACCGGCCGTCCGCCGTCAGCTCGCCGCCGTCGCCGGTCAACTCCGCGGCGGCCCCGATGAGCGCCCGGCCGATGCGGTGGGCCAGGGGCCGGCCGGCGGGGGAGGCGGCGATCCGCGCGGCGACCAGGTCGGCGTCCTGACCGGCCAGCACCAGGTCCTCCTTGGTCGGGAAGTGCCGGTAGACCGTCATCGGGGACACCCCCGCGGCCTCCGCGACGTCGGTCACCGCCGTCGCGTCGTAGCCGCGCTCGGTGAACAGCCGTACCGCGTGGGACTGGATCAGGCGCTGGGTCTCGGCCCGGCGTCGGGCGCGGAGGGTTGAGTGCTGTTCTGGCATGTGGTAGACCCTACCTGAATGGTAGTCACTACCAGGTTTGGGGTGGTTGGGGATGAGGACGGCTCTGGTGACCGGGGCGTCACGCGGGATCGGCCAGGCGATCGCGACCCGGCTGGCGGCCGACGGGGCGGCGGTCATCGTGCACTACGGCACGGACGAGGCCGGCGCGGCGTCGACCGTCGAGGCGATCGAACGGGCCGGCGGAACCGCCTTCGCCGTGCGGGCGGAGCTGGGCACGGACGACGACGTCGACACGCTCTTCGCGGGCGTCGAGGCGGCGCTGGCCGGGCGTCCGCTCGACGTCCTCGTCAACAACGCGGCCGCCCCGCCCGCCGGACCGCTCGGCGTCACGACGCGGGCGGAGTTCGACCACCTCTTCGCGGTGAACGTGCGCGCGCCCTACTTCACCATCCAGCGCGCGCTGCCCCTGCTCCCCGACGGCGGGCGCGTCATCACGATCTCCTCCGTGGCCACCCGGATGGCCAACCCCGCCCAGACGTCGTTCGCGATGACGAAGGGCGCCGTCGAGACGATGACCCTGACCCTCGCCAACGACCTGGGAACCCGGGGCATCACCGTGAACGCCGTGGCCCCCGGCGCCACCCGTACCCCGGCCAACGCCCCCGTCTTCGAGGCCCCGGGCCTGACCGACACCATCACCCGCTCGACCGCCCTCGGCCGCCTGGGAGCACCCGAGGACATCGCCGACGTCGTCGCCTTCCTGGCCTCCGACGCCGCCCGCTGGATCACCGGCCAGATCATCGACGCGACGGGCGGCCTCTTCCTCGGCCCCCGCGCCTGACGCCGCCGCCGTGGTCGTTCGAGGCCGCCGGGAGCACGAGGGGCCCCGTACGCGGTGCGTACGGGGCCCGAACGAATGCTGTCAGTGGCCGCCCTTGAGGTTGAGGACGACGACGCCGACGATGATCAGGGCGATGCCGAACCACTGGAGGCGGCCCAGGGACTCGCCGAAGGCGGCGACGCCTATGCCCGCCACGGCCGCCGTTCCCGCCCCGGACCAGACCGCGTAGGCGACGGAGACCGGGATGTGCTTCAGGGCGCGGCCCAGCAGAGCGAAGGAGAGGACGTAGCCGATGGCCACGCCCACGCTCGGCCAGAACCTGCTGAAGCCCTCGGTCAGCTTGAGGCAGCTGGTGGCGCAGACCTCGCTGAGGATCGCGAGGGTGAGGAGTACGTAGGGCATGGGGGGTCAAACCCGGGGAGTGGTGCCGAGCTTCCCGAGGAGGGCCAGGTCCGCGTGTTCCAGGCTGTCGAGGAGGGTGACCCGGGAGCCGGACGGGATCGCGGTGTCGGTGGAGGGGACGGCGAGGACGGCGCAGCCCGCGGCGGTGGCGGAGGCGACGCCGGTGGGGGTGTCCTCGACGGCGACGCACACCGCGGGGTCCAGGCCGAGCAGGGCGGCCGCGGCGAGGTAGGGGTCCGGGGCGGGCTTGGTGCGGGGGGTGTCCTCGGCGGCCAGGGTGACGGCGAACCAGTCGCGGCCGAGCGTGCCCAGCACCATGTCGACGACGCGGCGGGGGGAGGCGGAGACCAGGGCGGTGGGTACCCGGGCGTCGCGGAGGGAGGCCAGCAGGGTGAGCGCGCCGGGGCGCGGGACGGTCTCGGCGGCCACCTTGCCGGCGAAGGAGTCGCCGAGGCGGGTGGCGAGTTCGGCCTCGGTCAACGACGTGCCGCTGACCCGGTGGAGGTGGGCGGCGGTGTGCTCGATCGCCTGGCCGAGCACCTCGGGGGCGTCGGCGTCGGTGAGGGGGTGGCGCAGTTCGTCGGCGAGTTCGGCGGCGGCCTGCCACCAGAGCTGCTCGGTGTCGACGAGGGTGCCGTCCATGTCGAAGAGGACGGCGGCGGGTGGGGGGGTTTCAGGCATGGCGGTACCTTCGGAGGAGGAGCATGGGAACAGTCAGACCGTACGGCGGTCGACCAGGACCGGTCGCTCCGGGAGGGTCAGGGCGGCGCGCGAGCCGATCGGCAGGGCGGCGGCGGCCTCGGTGGGCAGGTCGGCCTTGACCTCGGTGCCGTCGTCGAGACGGACGGTGAGGCGGGTGACGGCGCCCAGGAAGGACGCCGAGACGACCAGCGCGAGCCCGTCGGGGGCCGGGGTCAGCCGGACGTTCTCCGGGCGGACCAGGACGTGCAGCGCGCCGTCGGCGGGCAGGGCGCCGTCCACGGCGTGGCGGCGGCCGAGGACCTCGACGCCGTCGCCGGAGCGCTCGCAGGGGATGCGGCTCATGGTGCCGACGAACTCGGCGACGAAGGCGGTGGCGGGGCGGGCGTACAGCTCGGCGGGGGCGGCGCACTGCTCCAGGCGGCCGGCGCGCAGCACGGCGACCCGGTCGGCCATCGACAGTGCCTCCTCCTGGTCGTGGGTGACGAACAGGGTGGTGATCCCCAGCTCCTGCTGGAGGCGGCGGATCTCCTCGCGCAGCGACAGCCGCACCTTGGCGTCCAGCGCGGACAGCGGCTCGTCGAGCAGCAGCACCCGGGGCCGCAGGGCGAGCGCGCGGGCGAGCGCGATGCGCTGCTGCTGGCCGCCGGACATCTGGTGCGGGTAGCGCCCGGCGTGCTGCGGCAGGCCGACCAGCTCCAGCAGTTCCTGGGCCCGCTTGAGGCGCTCGGCCTTGCCGGCGCCGCGCATCCGCAGGCCGAAGGCGACGTTGTCGGCCGCGGTCAGGTGCGGGAAGAGGCTGTAGGACTGGAACACCATGCCCGCGTCGCGCTTGTGGGCGGGGATCGCGGTGATGTCCTGGCCGTCCACCAGCACCTGGCCGGAGTCGTGCTGCTCGAAGCCGGCCAGGATGCGCAGCGCGGTGGTCTTGCCGCAGCCGGACGGGCCGAGCAGGGCGAGCAGTTCGCCCGGCCGTACGGTCAGATCGAGGCCGTCCAGCGCGGTGGTCGCGCCGAACGCGCGGCGCAGCGAGCGGAACTCGACGGTCGCGCCGCCCGATCGGGTGGCGGGGGTCTCAACGGCGAGGGAGGTCACGGGAGTTCTCCGGAGGTGCGGGGGAGGTCAGGAGGTGGCGGTCTTGGTGCGGCGCTCGCGGCCGACGGTGGCCAGCAGGAGCAGCAGCAGCCAGGTGAGCAGCAGGCTCAGGATGGAGACCGCGACCGACATGTGGGCCTGGCTGTTGCCGACCGAGTAGATCCAGACCGGGAAGGGCTGGAAGCCGAGGATCGAGGCGGCGGTGAACTCGCCGAGCACCAGGGCCAGGGTGAGGAAGGAGGCGTTCAGCAGGGCGCCGCGCAGGTTGGGCAGGACGACGGTGAACACCGCGCGCGGCCAGCTCGCGCCGCAGTTGCGGGCGGCCTCGACCAGGGTGCGCACGTCCACCGAGCGCAGGCCGGCGTCCAGGGCGCGGTAGGCGAGCGGCAGGGCCATCAGCACGTAGGCGATGACCAGGACCAGCGGGAAGTCCGGGTCCTGGATGAACACGAAGGTCTGGAAGAACGGCGTGTCCATCAGGTAGTCCGGGCCCCAGCGGAGCACGCCGATCAGGCCGGCGGTCAGCGCGACCGGCGGGACGACCAGCGGCAGGGTGCACAGCACGTCGATGACCGGGCGCAGCTTCGGGGCGCCGAGCCGGACGGCGATCAGCGCCGGGACGAGCAGGAGCAGCAGCACCAGCACGGTGACGACGGCGAGGCCGAGGGTCAGCCAGAGGCTGTCCAGGAAGCCGGGGGCGGAGAGCAGCCCGGTGTACGCCTCGAAGGAGATGCCCTGGGGGTCGTCGACCGAGAACCAGGCGGAGGCCGCGAGCGGGACGAGGAAGTAGACGCCGGCGAGCAGCAGCACGGCGCCGCGCCACCAGCGCACCTTCGGTCGGCGGGACACCGCGGGGGCGGGGTTGGTCAGCTGAGCCATCGGGCGCTCCGGCGCTGGAGGGGGAGGTACACGGCCATCACCAGGACGGCCACCACGATCATGTTGAGGCTGAGGGCGAGGGCGAGGTTGCCCTGGCCGACCAGCACGTTGCCGGAGAGCGCGTCCGCGATCGAGCGGCTGACCAGCGGGACGGTCGCGCCGACCATGGCGGCGGCGGTGGCGTAGGCGGCGAAGGCGCTGCCGAAGAGCAGCACGAAGCCGCCGAGCAGGGAGGGCAGCAGGATCGGCAGGGCCACGTGGCGCCAGTACTGGACGGTGGTGGCGCGGTTGTTCTGCGCGGCCTCGCGCCACTGGATGCGCAGGCCGTCCAGGGCCGGGGTGATGGTGAGCACCATCAGCGGGATGAGGAAGTACAGGTAGACGACGGTCAGGCCGGTGAACGAGTACAGCGACCAGCCGTGGTCGGTGAGGTTCAGCAGTTTGGTGATCTCGCCGGCGTTGCCGAGGGTCGCGACGAACGCGAAGGCGAGCGGCAGACCGCCGAAGTTGGCGAGCACGCCGGAGGCGGTGAGCACCGCCTGGCGCAGCCAGGTGTGCCGGGAGGTGACGACCGCCTGGGCGATCGGCAGGCCGATCAGGGTGGCGAGCAGCGCGGTCAGCGCGGAGAGCTTGAGGCTGCTCAGCATGGCCGTCAGGTAGCCGCCCTGGACGGAGTCCGCCAGGTTGTCGAAGGTGAACCGCCCGGCGCCGGTCTCCGCGTCGCTGGAGGTGGTGAACGCGCCGATGACGATGGCGACGGTCGGCAGCCCGAAGCCGATCAGGAAGAACAGCAGCAGCGGGACGGTGGCGAGCCAGGAGGCGCCGCCGAGGCGGGCGAGCGGGCGTCGCCGGGGGGTGGGGGCGGTGGTGGCGGGGGTGGTCGTGGCGGTGGCGGACGCCCCCGCGCCGCCACCGGGGAGGGTGGCGGCGGGGGTGGTCGGCACCGGGGTGGGAGCCGTGGTCATGAGTGCTTCTTCAGCCCGTTCGGAGAGTGCCGGCAGTTGGCGCTGACGGTCCGTCAGCCCGCGATGGCCTTGGTCCAGTTCTCGGTGACGACCTTCTTGGCCGCGTTGATCTGGTCCACGGTCGGGAAGGTGGTGAACGGCTTCTCGACGGCCGGCAGCTTGGCGGCGGCGGCGGTGTCCAGGGTGCCGTCCTTCTTCAGCGCCTCGAAGGTGGCCGGGGTGGCGTAGCCGCCGAGGAAGAGGTTCTGGCCCTCGGCGCTGAACAGGTACTCCTGCCACAGGCGGGCGGCCGCCGGGTGCGGGGCCCACTTGTTGATGCCCTGGTTGTAGAACTGGGCGTAGGAGCCGTCGGTCGGGATGGAGACCTTCCAGTCGATGCCCTTGTTCTTGAACTCGTCGGTGTAGCCGGCGTTCAGGTAGGACCAGTCGATCGAGATCGGGGTCTCGCCCTTCTCGATGGTGGCCGGGGTGGACTCGACCGGGTTGAAGTTGCCGGACTGCTTCAGCTTGCCGAAGAAGTCGATGCCGGGCTGGACGTTGTCCAGCGAGCCGCCGTTGGCGAGCGCGGCCGCGTAGACGCCGCCGAAGGCCGAGCCGGACTTGGTCGGGTTGCCGTTGAGGGCGACCTGGCCCTTGTACTCGGGCTTGAGCAGGTCGGCGAAGGTCTTCGGGCAGTTGGCGATCTTCTTGGCGTCGCAGCCGATCGAGACGTAGCCGCCGTAGTCGTTCACGGCCGCGCCGTTCGCGTCCTTCATGGTGTCCGGCACCTTGTCGAAGGTGGCGACCTTGTAGGGGGCGAGGATGCCGTCCTTGACCGCCTGCAGGGCGAAGGCGCTGCCCAGGTCGACCACGTCGGGCGCGCGGTCCTGGCCCTTGCGGGAGTTGATCGCGTTGATCTCGTCCTGGCTGGAGCCGTCCGGGTTCTCCTCCTCGACCTCGATGCCGTACTTGGCCTTGAACGAGTCGATGATCTTGCCGTAGTTCGCCCAGTCCCGGGGCAGCGTGATGACGTGCAGCTTGCCCTCCTTCTTGGCGGCGGCGACCAGGCCGTCCATGCCGCCGAAGTCGGCGGCGGAGGTGGCCTCCTTGGCGTCCTTGGCGCCGGCCTTGGCGGCGTCGCCGGCCTTGGCGCTCGACCCGGCGGAGCCGCAGGCGGTGAGGGAGAGCGCGGCGGCGGTCAGTACGGCCGCGAAGGCGGCGGCGCGGGCGCGGTGCACGGTCACGGGGAAGTCTCCTGTTAAGGGGGCGTACTGCGAGGGGGCGTTCGCGGGGGGTTCCGCGGGCCTGCGTCTCGCGAAGGGCGGCGGGACGGCCGGGGTGAGCGGCCGGTCGCCGTCGTCCGAGTTGACTAGCCAACTTCGCTGACGTGGGTAAGTACGCCGGAGCCCGGTGACGGGAAGGTGAACGGATGGCCCAGCCCCGGGGTCGGCTGCGGGAACGGTCGAATCGGGCCGCCGGCCGAGTGTTCGGCAGGTGCGATGCTTCGGTGGCGCAGCGGGATATGGTCGGGCTGTCCGGCGCCGTTACGGGCTGCGCGGGGACACCGCCAGGAGGGACATTGACTGACGTGGCACTGGAGTCGGGGCGTGGGGGCGCCGGGCCGGAGGTGGCCGCGGCCGGCGCTTCCGGAGCCGAGCGCGGGGCCGGTTCGCTCTACCGGAAGGTCGCCGCCGACCTGCGTGAGGCGATCACCACCGGCGCGTTCGGCGAGGCCGGACGGCTGCCCGCCGAGGGCGCGCTCGCCGAGCAGTACGGCGTCTCGCGCGGGACGGTGCGCCAGGCGCTCGCCGTGCTGCGCTCGGACGGCCTGGTCACCTCGCGCCGGGGCACCCGCCGGGTGGTGCTCGGCACGGCCCGGGTGCAGAGCTTCTCCGAACTGCTCAGCTTCACCCGCTGGGCGTACTCGATGGGCGAGGAGCCCGGCGGCATACTCGACTCGATGGTGCGCCGCCCGGCCGACGCCGCCGAGCGCGAGCAGCTGCGCCTCGAACCGGGGGACGAGGTCTACGTCATGGTCCGGCTGCGCACGCTCTCCGGCACGCCGGTGATGGTCGAGCGGACCGTCTACCCGCCGCGGGTCGGCGAGATCGTCGCCGAGCTGCCGCCGGACGTCGTCTCGCACACCGAGGTCCTGCGCGAGCACGGGATCCTGTTCACCGACGCGGACCACACGATCGACATCGTGGCCGCCAACGGGGACGACGCCCGGCTGCTCGGCTGCCGGCGCGGGGGCCCGCTGCTGCGCGAGCGGCGGCGCACGACGGACCCGACCGGCACGCCGGTGGAGTGGTCCCAGGACCGTTACCTGCCGGGCACGGTGGCGTTCAGCGTGCACAACTCGCTGGCCACCTCGGCGCTTTCGCGGCACGCGCGGGAGATGGACTGACGAGGGCGGCGGGGCGGCCCGGAGTGCGGGCCGCCCTCTTTTTATTGACGGTGCGTCAGCGCATCAGCGAGGTCAGCAGCGGCCGGAAGTGGGCGAAGTCCGGCACCGGCGCCCCGGCCTCCTTGGCCTGCTCGTCCCAGCGGCGCACGGCCACCGCGTCCCGCGCGCCCGGGTGGGCGGCGAAGGCGGCGGCGTCCTGCTCGGACATCGGGCCGCCCTGCACCCGGAGGGTGTACTCGGAGGCCTCGGACAGCCGCGCGCGGTAGTCCGGCTCGACCGCGCACAGGTAGCGCTTGGCCGCCACGTGCAGCCGGACCGGCCCGGTGACCTCCGGGCCGAACCAGCGGGCCAGCCAGTCGGCCCCGGTGTCGCTGTGCCGGTTGTCCTGACCATGCATCAGATCCCGTCCGTGCAGCGCGCCCTGGAAGTGGCCGACGTCGTGCAGCAGCGCCGCCGCCACCAGGTGCGGGGCCGCCCCGGCCGCCTCGGCCAGCGCGCCGGCCTGCAGCATGTGCTCGGCCATGGTGACCGCCTCGCCCAGGTACTCCCCGGCGCCCTCGCCCGCGAACAGCGCCTCCAGTTCGTCCAGCGCGGCCGAGCGGCGGTGCAGCACGGCCAGGGTGGAGGCGAGCGAGTCCACGTCCGCGTAGCAGCCCTGGAGGTGGCGCCGGCCGTCCTGGGCGAAGGCCGTCCGGGCGTGCATCAGACGGGTGTTGTCGAAGATCAGGCAGTCGCCCGGGTCGAGCCGGAAGTCCAGCCGCAGCTCCGGGCGCAGGGTGATCGCGGCGAACGCGCGGTACGCGGCGTAGAAGGCGTCCAGCTCCGCCGCCGGGCCGCGCAGGGTGGCGATCGAGCGGTTGTTGAACCGCACCTCGCGGATCCGGCCGAGCGGGTCCACCTCGATCAGCGGGCGGTCGGCGCGCAGTTCGCTGACGCGGTCGCGGAAGACGAACGGCACGGGGGTGCGGGTCAGCGCCGCGAAGTGCTCCGGCGCCTCCTCGCGCAGCAGCGCCGCGGCCCGGAAGCCGTCCACCAGGCCGGAGTCGCCGCCGGTCGCCGAGTTCTCCAGGCAGTGCAGCAACTGCAGGGTCGGCACCGGGTCGCGGTACGGGTTGTCGGTGTGCGGGGCGATCGCGGCGCTGGTGAACGCCAGGTTGTTCGGGTCCGGCTCGACGCGGACGTCGAACAGCTCGCCGTAGTTGGTGGCCCGCACGTACCCGAAGGTCTGCGCGACCTCCAGCACCTGCCGCTCGCGCACCGGCACGCCGCGCAGCACGGCGAAGCCGGAGCGGCTCACGGCGGCCAGCACGGCGGCCCGCTCGGCCGGGTCGGCCAGGTACGCCTCCCAGTGCGCCTCCGGGACGCCGTGCGCGAAGTCCGCGGCGGCCCAGAGTCGCTTGTCCGACTCCGTCCGCCCGTCGCCGTCCGCCTCCACGGCCAGCCAGCCGGACGGGTAGCGGGAGCGGTGCCCGTCCGACCAGAGCACCTCCAGGTGCCCGTCCAGCTCGGCCCGCGCGGCGATCGCGAGGTCCTGCGGCAGGTCGGTGATCTGGAACAGCTTCTGCCCGTTGCGTGGGTCGCGGCACTCGGCGCAGGGGCAGTTGTCGCGCAGCCAGTACGGCGACAGCTCGGTGGTCATGGTGGTCTCCTCGGCGAGCCGGCGGTCGAAGTTGTATAGCCAACTTCTCTTCGGGCAGCCTGCCGGGGGTGGGTGAGCACCGGGTGCCGGGGGAGTGAACGGTTCGGGAACAGTGCCGGGGGCGGCCGTCGGGAACGCGAACCGCCCCGCCCGCTGCGGCGGACG
>NZ_BAAAKJ010000266.1:0-4038 GCF_039527695.1 Kitasatospora putterlickiae | reverse complement strand
GGGTGACACGCCGGTCAGGCGGTCGCCTTCCAGGCGGCCTCGGCGGCGGTGAGGGCGGGGGCGGCGTCGGCGCCGGTCGCGGTGGCGAGCGCGGTGAGGGTGGCGCGGACGGTGCCGAGGGCGGCGGCGGGGCCGTAGTGGTTGACCCGGAGCATCCCGGTGGCCAGGGCGCCGCCGCCGGCCTGGACCGGGAGGGACGGGTCGAGGCGGCGCAGCTCGGCGGCGAGCGCGGTGGCGTCCAGACCGGCCGGGGTGCGCAGGGTGGTGGCGACCGGCGCGGCGTGCGCGTCGGCCGGGACGAACGGGGCGAGCGTGCCGAGCGCCCGGACGCCCGCGCGGGTGGCGGCCGCGGCCGCCCGGTGGCGGGCGATCACGGCGGGCAGGCCGTCCGCCGCGATCCGGTCCAGGCAGGCGCCGAGCGCGAGCATCTCCAACTGCGCGGGCGCGTGCGGCAGGACGGTGCGCCCGGCGTCCGTCCAGCGCTCCTTCCAGTCCAGCAGCGAGAGGTAGGAGCGGCGCGGGGCGGCCGGGTTGGCGGTGATCCGCTCCCAGGCCCGCTCGGAGACCGAGACGGCCGAGACGCCGGCCGGACCGCCCATCGCCTTCTGCCCGCCGATCACGCACAGGTCCACGCCCCAGGCGTCGGTCAGCAGCGGCTCGGCGGCCACCGAGGCGACCGCGTCCACCATCAGCAGCGCGCCGTGCTCGCGCACCACGGCGGCGATCTCGGCGACCGGGTTGGTGTTGCCGGTGGCGGCCTCGGCGTGCACCAGCGAGACGAAGTCGATGGCCGGCTCGGCCGCCAGGGCCTCGGCGACCTGCTCGGCGCCGACCGCGCTGTCGAACGGCACGGCGAGGTCGACGACCTTCGCGCCGCAGTCGCGCAGCCAGTTGCCGAAGGTCTGGCCGTACGGGCCGGTGACGATGTTGAGCGCGGTCGAGCCCGGGTGCGCGGCGCCGCGGATCGCGGCCTCCAGCGGCAGCAGCGCCTCGCCCTGGGTGACGATGACGTCGGCGGTGGTGTGCAGCAGCGCGGCGACCTTGTCCTCGATCGCCGCGAAGTCGTCGGCGGTCAGCGGGGGCAGGTCGAGGAAGGGGCTCACGGTTGCGGGGCCTTTCGGGGAGGGGGGCGGCGGGCCGGCGGGAACGAGTCTGCCCCATGTCCGCCGCTTCCAGGGAACGGCGCCGTCGGTAGAGTGCGGCCATGAGCGATGGCGCGGTGCTGCACGTCCGGGGTCGGGTGCTGGTCGGTCCGGAGGACGTCCGGGACGAACTCTGGGTGGTGGACGGCCGGGTGACCTTCTCCCGTCCGGCCGCCGTCGGAGCCGGGTCCGCCGACGTCCGGACGGTGCGGGGCTGGGTGCTGCCCGGCCTGGTGGACGCGCACTGCCACGTCGGCCTGGACGCGCACGGCGCCGTCGACGCCGCGACCAGCGAGAAGCAGGCGCTCACCGACCGTGACGCCGGCACCCTGCTGATCCGCGACGCGGGCTCCGCCGCCGACACCCGGTGGATCGACGACCGCGAGGACCTGCCCCGGATCATCCGGGCCGGCCGGCACATCGCCCGCACCCGCCGCTACATCCGCAACTACGCGCACGAGATCGAGCCCGGCGACCTCGCCGCCTACGTGCGGGCCGAGGCCCGGCGCGGTGACGGCTGGGTCAAGCTGGTCGGCGACTGGATCGACCGCGAGCGCGGCGACCTCGCCGCCTGCTGGCCGGGCGACGCGCTCGCCGAGGCGATCGCGGCGGCGCACGAGGAGGGCGCCCGGGTCACCGCGCACTGCTTCGCCGCCGAGTCGCTGCCGGACCTGCTGGCGGCCGGGATCGACTGCGTCGAGCACGCCACCGGCCTGACCGAGGAGCTGATCCCGGTCTTCGCCGAGCGCGGGGTGGCGATCGTGCCGACCCTGGTCAACATCGCCACCTTCCCGCGGCTGGCGGTCGGCGGCGAGGTCAGGTTCCCGGCCTGGGCCGCCCACATGCGCCGGCTGCACGAGCGCCGCTACGACACGGTCGGCGCCGCGCACGACGCCGGCGTCCCGGTGTACGTCGGCACGGACGCGGGCGGCTCACTGGCCCACGGCCTGGTCGCGGAGGAGGTCGCCGAGCTGGTGAAGGCGGGGCTCACCCCCGCCGAGGCGCTGTCGGCGGCCACGTGGGGCGCGCGCGCCTGGCTGGGGCGCCCCGGCCTGGAGGAGGGCGCGCCGGCGGACTTCGTGGTGTACGCGCACGACCCGCGCGCCGACGTCCGGGTGCTGGCCGATCCGCGGCTGGTGGTGCTGCGCGGGCGCCCGGTGGCGTGAAGGGCGGAGGGGGTCCGCTGACGTGATCATCGCGGTGAACGGACTGTCCGGGTAGGCCGATAGGGTTACGCCCATGGCACCGCGTCCACTGAACGAGATCGTCGAGCCCGGGTGGGCCACCGCGCTGGAGCCGGTCACCGGGCGGGTCGCCGCCATGGGCGACTTCCTCCGCGCCGAACTGGCCGCCGGCCGCACCTATCTGCCCTCCGGTCCGAACGTGCTGCGCGCCTTCCAGCAGCCCTTCGCCGACGTGCGGGTGCTGATCGTCGGCCAGGATCCGTACCCGACCCCCGGCCACGCCGTCGGCCTGAGCTTCTCGGTGGGGGCGGACGTCCGCCCGATCCCGGCCAGTCTGATCAACATCTTCCAGGAGTACGGCTCCGACCTCGGCCTCCCGCAGCCGTCCAACGGCGACCTCACGCCGTGGACGCGGCAGGGCGTGCTGCTGCTCAACCGCGCCCTGACCACCGCGCCGCGCAAGCCCGCCGCGCACCGGGGCAAGGGCTGGGAGGAGGTCACCGAGCAGGCGATCCGCGCCCTGGCGGCGCGGGGCGGACCGTTGGTGGCGATCCTCTGGGGCCGTGACGCGCGCAATCTGCGGCCGCTGCTGGGCGAGATCCCGGCGATCGAGTCGGCGCACCCGAGTCCGTACTCGGCGAGCGGCGGCTTCTTCGGCTCGCGCCCGTTCAGCCGGGCCAACGAGCTGCTGGTGCGGCAGGGGGCGCAGCCGGTGGACTGGCGGCTGCCGTAGCAGGTCGGCGTCATCCACGGACGCCGACATCACCCCAACGGGTGAAATAACGTTCTGTGTTACTCATGTGACGGATCGTTTGAGAAGACTGGCGGCTCATCCATTTCAGCCGTGGGGGTACCGCCATGTCTTCGTCTTCTCGACGAACCGTTTCCGCATCCGCCGTCGCTCTGGCCTGCACCGTTCTCACCGTGCCGCCCACCTGGGCCGCCGAGCCGTCGCCCACCGCCTCGTCCACCGTCTCGTCCACCGCCGCGCCGGCCCCCTCGCCGGGCAAGGCGCGCGCCGTCACCGTCGAACTCGACCTCGACGTCCGGCTGTTGAACGGCGCCGTGGACGTCCCGGTCGATGCCACGCTCAACAAGGTCGAGTCCCCGGCCCGGTTGGACGGCACCGTCCTCACCGCCAAGGTCGACGGCGTCGACCAGGCCGGCCCGGTCACCCTGGTCCAGGCGGACGTCGGGAAATCGGTGACCGAGGTCGACGCCAAGGGCGCCACCGCCTCCGTCACGCTCGCCGACGCCGACGTGCACGCTCCCGGCCTGCCCGCGACCACCCTGCTCGGCCTGGAGGCGCTCAGCGCCACCGCCACCTGTCCCGTCGACGGGAAGCCCACCGCCGACGTGGTCGCGCCCGTCAAGCTCACCGTCCTCGGCAAGCCGGTCACGCTCAGCGTGTACGGGCCGACCAAGGTGGACGTGCCGCTGGTCGGCAGCGTGTCGGTCGAGTTCTCCAAGAAGACCACCACCTCGACGACGGCCGCCGCCTCCGCCCTGGAGGTCCAGGTGTCGGTGGACCCGCTCAACCTCAACGTCGCCAAGGTGACCGGCACCGTCACGGTCGCCTCGGTGAGCTGTGAGAAGCCCGTCCCGGCCGCGCCGACATCCGCCGCGACGCCCGCCGCGACGCCCGCCGTGACGCCGTCGGCCACCCCGGCGGCCGCCGTCACGCGGACCCCGGACGCCCAGCCCGTCGCGGA
>NZ_BAAAKJ010000265.1:15040-29384 GCF_039527695.1 Kitasatospora putterlickiae | reverse complement strand
GGGTGGTGGGGGAATCGGGGGTGGGGGTGGGGGGTTGGTGGGGGGCGGGGTGGGGGTGGATGGGGACGGGGCGGACGGCGGTGTGGATGGTGTCGGCCAACTCGGCGAGCGTGGTGGGCTTTTCGGGGGTGATGGTGAGGGAGCGGGGGGCGGGGCGGGTGCGGAGGACGGTGAGGACGGCGTCGGCCAGGTCGTCGACGTAGACGGGGTGCACCTCGGTGTCGGGGGAGCCGGGGACGGTCATCGGGAGGCTGCGCAGGGCGTCCCAGACCATGCGGCCGATGAGGGTGTCGCGGGAGCAGCCGGGGCCGTACACCTCGCCGACGGTGAGGGTGTAGGGGCGCGGGTCGCCGGGCAGGTGGATGCGCAGTTCCCGGGACGGGGCTCCCTCGCGCAGGCCTGTGAGGTCGAGGACGGCGTCGGGGAGGTCGGCGGCGGCCAGGTCGGTGAGCCGGCGCAGGAGGTGCTCGCCGAGCGGGGAGGCGCCGCCGCGGACGGTGAGGCCGGTGGGGTGGCGGGGGCGGCGGGGGGCCGGGCGTTCGGCGGACGCGCGGCCGGCGGCCAGGGCCCGGTGGGCGATGGCCGCCAGGGCCTCGCGGCGTTCGGCGATCCGTTCCTCGGTGCTGGTGTTGCTGATGCCGCCCGATCCGATGGTGGCCACGCTCTCGGCGTACACCTCGGTTCGTCCCGCGGTCTGGGGGGCGTCGGGGTCCAGGCCGAGGCGGGCGGCCTCGTGGCCCATGGCGAGGGCGGTGAGCCAGGTGCCCCGGACGTCGGGCGCGTCGGACTCGGGGCCGGGCGGGGTGAACAGGGTGCGAGGCAGCTCCAGGCCGCGCAGGTACTGCTCGCAGTCCATGTGCAGCCAGCGCTGGGGGCCGGGACCGGCGACCCGCACCAGGCAGCGGGCGACGCCGTACTTGAAGAACGGCAGGACCTTCAGGCCGGTCAGCCGGCGGTCCTCGTCGCCGGGGCGGTCGTCGGGCAGGAAGCAGACCGAGCGGCGCGGGCCGCGGAAGGCGTTGCCGGAGATCGAGCCGTGGTCCTGGTGCTCGGCGAGGTTGGGGACGGAGACGTAGCGGGGGATGCCGTGGTCGGTCAGGTAGCGGTGCATCAGGATGTCGTCGGGCCAGGCTCCTAGGCGCCGGCGGCCGTAGCGGACGAAGCCCTCGGCGACGCTCCGGGGAAGGACGATCGCGACGCACGGGAAGTACTCGTTGACCGCGCCGACCCAGCGGGCGCCGGCCATGGCGCCGAAGCGGATCGCGGCCCCGTTGCGGGAGTCCCACAGGGCGAACAGCGCCAGGGCGGCGTCCGGCATCGCCTCGATGGCGAGATTGACCCGCTCGAAGAACGATTCGGACAACAGCATGTCGTCCTGGACGACGAGTTGGTGGGTGGCGCCGTCCTCGATGGAGTCCCACGCGGCGAGCGCGGTGCGCAGCACGGAGGGGGTGCCGGTCGGGTCCGGGTCCATGACGACGCGCAGCGCGCCCGGAGGCGCGTCCTGGGCCATCCGCTCGGCGGCGTGCCGGCGCTTGGGATGGGTCATGACCACCCCGCTGAGCTGATGGCGCGTCACGTGGTTTCCCTCTTTCCGTTGGGGTGTGGGTGGCTTGGTGGCACTCGTGTCGCTATCGACTACTGCGGGTGCCATCGATTCCGGACAGTACGGATCGAGTCGAGGGCTGGCAAGAGTGCCGAATTAGCACTGGCGTCACGGTTGGTGTCCCAAGGATGCTGGACTGGCACGCCACCTTCCGTGTGAAGCGAGTGGCTGTTTGTGAGCGCGTATTCGAGAGTTCGCCGTCTTAACGGAGGGAACCCCTTATGTCCGCAGGATCGCACGCGCCGTTGAACGAGGCCGCAGACGACATCGACGAGGGCGTCGGTGAGAGCGTCGAGGCCCGGTTGGAAAAGCTTCGTGACGCCCGCATCGTGGTGACGGGCGGCGGGGGCCTGGTCGGCAGCCGGCTGACCGCCCTGCTGTGCAAGGTCGGTGCCCAGGTGACCGTCCTGGACCGGATGGACGCCTACCCCGAGGACGGGCACGCGATATTCGGGGTCGAGAAGACCGGGGCGACGCTGGTCGTCGGCGACGTCTGTGACCGCGAGGCGGTCGCCGTACTGCTGCGGGACGCCGACTACGTGGTCCACGCCGCCGCCTACGCGGACGTGGCCGCCTGCACCCGGGACCCCGACATCGCGTTCCGGGCCAATGTGCAGGGCACCCAGGTCATCCTGGAGGAGATCGCCGGGACGGGCGTGCGCCGCCTGGTGCTGGTCTCCTCCGCGTCGGTGTACGGCGACGGCCCCACCGGCTCGCCCGGTCCGCACATGTTCCACGAGGACCAGGCGCTGTTCCCGCTGTCGGTGTACGCGAACGGCAAGTTGTGGGCGGAGCACCAGACCCGGCTGATGCTCGGGGCGGCGGGCGGTGCCGAGTACGCGATCGTGCGCTACTTCTCCGTCTACGGGGACCCGCAGATCCCGAAGCCGGGCAGCCACTCCTGGATGGTGCCCTGGCTGTCCCTGCAGGCCAAGCTGGGCCGCCCGATGCGCCTGAACGGGGGCGGCGTCCAGGTGCGCGACATGGTGCACGTCCAGGACGTGGCCGAGGCGACGGCGCTCGCGCTCGTCGAGGAGGGGATGGCGGGGCAGACGGTGAACGTGGGCACCGGGCGGCCGACGGCCGTGCGGAAGGTCGCGGACCTGCTCATGCCCTACTTCCCGGACGCCGAGCGGATCGTCACGCCGCGTCCCGAGGGCGACCCGCTCGGCGGGTACGCCTCCACGGAGCGGGCGCGGGAGCTGCTGCGCTGGCAGGCCCGGATCGACGTCGAGGAGGGCGTCGACCGCTATGTGCGGTGGCTGGAGAAGACGCCCGAGGCGGTGCCGCGCTGGCTCGCCGAGGACGGCGCGTGACAGTCTGTGATCCCGGCACGTCCGCCGTGGGGGCGGATGTCGAGGGAGGCGGTGCGAGCATGGGATATGTCGGGTCGTACGTCTGGTCGCTGCGTCAGAAGGTCGGCGGCATGCGGCTGTTGGTGCCGGGTGCCCAGGTCCTGCTGATCGACGGGGCGGGCCGGGGGCTGTTCCAGCAGCGCGTCGACAACGGTGTGTGGGAGCTTCCCGCGGGCGCCTGCGAGGAGGACGGGGGCTTCGCCGAGGCCGCCGTCCGGGAGGTGGCGGAGGAGACCGGGCTGCTGGTCGCCAAGGAGGACCTGGTCGCCTTCGGCTCGCTGTCCGATCCGGCCGTGCACACGGTGACCTACCCGAACGGGGACGTCAACCACTGCTTCGCGCTGTGCTTCGTGGCCCGGCGCTGGTCGGGGGAGCTGTCCCCGGGGGCCGACGAGGTGCGCCGGGCGGAGTTCCGGCCCCTCGACGACCCGCCGGGGCCGCTGCACCCGCCCACCCGGGTGGTGCTGGAGATGTACCGCGCGTTCCTCATCGACGGGAGGTTTCAGGCAAGGTGAGCGAAGAGCAAGTGATCCGCGTCGCGGTGCCGTGCCGGGCGTGCCTGTCGGGGGAGGACCTGGACTGGCTGGGCGACGGCCGCTCGGTCAGCCTCGCCCTCGACCTGCCGACCACGGTCGAGGTGGTGCCCGGCGCACCCTCCGGGGCGCCGGAGCAGGCCGGGAGTGACTGGCCGTCGCAGGTGTGGGCGTTCCTGAAGGAGCGGCTGCCCGGGACGGCGGGCCCCGCGCCGGCCGTTCGGGTGGCCAGCGAGGCGCCGTCCGCGAGCGGGCTGTCCTCGTCCACGGCGCTGATCGTGGCGCTGTTCCGGGCGTTCGCGGCAGCAGCAGCAGCAGCGGCGGCCGTCGTGGCGGACGGGGTGGCGGCGACGGCGGCCACGGACGACGCCACGCTCGTCCAGTGGGCGTACGAGTTCGAGTTCGCCCGCTTCAACGGCGGCGGCATGGACCACCTCGCCGTCGCCGAGGGCGGCGCGCTGCTGATCGACGGCCGGGAGCGCGGCCTGCCGGTGGTCCGGGAGCGGCTGGAGTTCCCGGACGACTGGGGGGTGGTCGTGGTGGACTCGGGCACCCGGAAGAACACCGCCGACCACATCCGCACGGTGCGGGCACAGCTCGCCGCCGGCGATCCCGCCCTCGCGGCGTACCGGGCCGAGGCCGACCGGGCCTCGGGTGCCGCCTGGGCGGCGCTGCGCCGGCACGACCACGAGGCGCTGGGGGCGGCGATGAGCCGGGCGCACGACGCGATGCGCGACCACCAGGGCATGTCGACCCCGCTGCTGGAGGAGCTGCGGGCGCTGGCGCTGCGCGCCGCCGGCCTGCCGCTGAAGCTCAGCGGGGCCGGCGGCGGTGGTTCGCTGGTCGGCGTGTGCCCCTCGGGCGAGCTGCCCGGGGTGGTGGCACGGCTGGCCGACGCGCTGAGCGGCCCCTTCCCCGGGGCACGCGTGATCCCCACCCGGGCGGCTCCGGGGAGCCGGAGTGCCCGGGCGGGGGAGCGGGTCGGTGTGAGCGCCGCCGGCTGAGCGGCTGTCCGAGCGTCAACCGGTCGACGGCCAGTGCGTCAGGCCGTCGACCGGTTGACGTTCAGCCGCTCGGCACCGAGCCGAGCGGCGGTCAGATGAACGGGTCGTAGTCCTCTCCCGGGGGGACCGCGCCCGTTCCCTCCGCTATCCCGTCCAGCTCCAGGTTGGAGCGGTGCCGCGCGCAGTGGAAGCGGCAGTCCCGGCTCGGGTCGACGATGCCGCGGTCCGAGGTCTTCCAGATGTCGGCCAGGCTGTCGGTGACCGCGTCACCGATCCGGGCCAGCGGGTTGCCCCGGTGGTAGGAGCAGATGTAGACCCCGGACGGGGTGACCAGGGTGCGCAGCTCGGCGATCTTGCAGCGGTGGTAGTCCTTGGGCTGGACCGGTCCGGTGTGCCGGCGCAGCGAGGTGAGCGTGGACGAGTTGATCAGCTGGAAGGTGTCGCTCTCCAGCCGGGCCGCCTCGGCGAGCTGGGTGTCGACCGAGTCGAGGATGGACTCGGAGACCTGGATGACGTGGTGCTCCTCGTCGAACATCGCCTTGGTCTCGAAGTAGTCGCAGCCGATGTCGTGGGCGAGCTCGGCCGCCCGCAGCACCTCCGTGTGGTTGGTGACCGTCCGGCCGTCCGGCTCCTGGCGGGTCATGACCAGGAAGGAGTAGCCGAGGGCTCCGGTCTTCGCCTCGGCGAGCAGCCGCATGTTCGCGACCACCTTGTCGAAGACGCTGCGGCCCTTGCGGTCGGGGCGGAAGAGGCCGTACGTCTCGGAGGTGCCGGCGTCCATGGAGACGCGGACCCAGGAGGCGTAGCGGGCGAGTTCGTCGAGGTTCTTGTCGATCATGGTGCCGTTGGTGACGACCCCGACGGCCAGACCGGCCTCGCCGAGGATCTGCAGCACCCGCCGGGTGCCCCGGTGGGCGAGCGGTTCGCCGCCCCCGATGAGGACCACGGCGCGGACGGACATGGAGACCAGTTCCTCCGCGAGCGCGGCCAGGCGCTCGGGGGTGAACCGGCCCTGGTTGAGCAGCTTGCCGCTGATGCACTCGGGGCAGGCGAGGTCGCAGAAGGTCGTCGGGTCGAGGTCGACGACGAGCGGGGCGTCCGACGAGTCGCCTTCGGCGGCTTGCAGGACGCGTGGCCAGCCGGATGGCTGGTAGAGCTTGGAGACGAGATCGAGACGGTCGTGCGTCACAGAGTCCTCCTGTGGACGTGAACGGGGTGCGACCGGGGGAGCCGGGTTTCGGTGGACGGGGTCAGCCCTTCACCGCGCCGGCGGCGAGGCCGGAGGCGATCCGGCGCTGGATGATCAGGAAGAAGACCACAACGGGCAGGGCGGTGAGTGTGGCACCCGCCATCAGTCCGCCGTAGTCGGTCCCACGGCTGGTCGTGAAGGAGACCAGCCAGATGCTGACGGTCTGTTTCTCAGGAGTGGACAAGAGGATGTAGACAAGGACGTACTCGTTCCAGGCCTGGACGAGCGCGAAGACCGAGGTGGCGACGATGCCGGGGGCGAGCAGTGGCAGCACCACCCGGCGGAAGGCGCCGAGGCGGCCGCAGCCGTCGACCATGGCCGCCTCCTCCAGCTCCACGGGCACCCCGTCGATGAATCCGCGCAGCATCCACACCGTGAACGGCAGGGTGAACACCAGATAGGTGAGGATCACGCCGGTGAGGCTGTCGGTCAGCCCGGCGTCGTTCAGCAGCAGGTACAGCGGGATGATCAGGGCCGTCAGCGGCACCATCTGGACGATGAGGATCACCACGACGAAGGTCTTGCGGCCCGTGAAGCGGAAGCGGGCGAGGGCGAACGCGGCCAGCGTGCCGACGATCAGCGACACCACGACGGTGCCGACGCCGATGAGCACGCTGGACCGGACGTTGTCCCAGAAGGTGTCCGAGCCGAGGGCCCGGGAGAAATTGTCCCACGAGGGCCGGCCCGGCCAGAACTTCGGCGGGAGGCTGAGGATCTCGTTGCCCGGCCGGAACGCGGTGAGCACCATCCAGTAGATGGGGAAGCCGATCACCGCCGCGACGAGCAGCCCCAGGAGGTCGTGGCCGAGCGAGCGTTGCCGTCTCAATCGAGCTCTCCCGTCCTGAGCATCTGACGCAGGTAGACAACCGATCCGGCGAGCAGCAGCACGACGGTCACGAGCGCTATCGCGGCCCCGGTGCTGTACCGGTTCACCGCGAAGGACTCGATGAAGGAGTAGACGCCGAGCAGGTAGTACTCCCGCTCGGGCTGGCCGCCGCGCATGAGCCAGATCTGGTTGAAGACACCGAAGTTCCAGATCGCGTTCAGCGTGGTGACCATGAGCAGGACCGGTCTGATCACCGGGAGGGTGACGTGCCGGAAGACCTGGAACGGCCGGGCGCCGTCCAGGACCGCGGACTCCTCCAGCTCGTGCGGGACCTGCGCCAGCGCGGCCCGCAGCGTGATCGCGGCGAAGGGCAGCGAGCCCCACACCACGACGGCGACGATGACGGAGAAGCCCTGCCAGGGGTCGATGAACCAGTTGTGGTGGGTCATGTCGACCCCCGGCAGTTTGGAGAGCACCCAGTTGGTGACGCCGTAGTCGGTGTCGAAGAGCCAGCGGAAGATCGACGCGGCGACCATCGCGGGCATCGCCCACACGGTGACCAGCACACCGGAGATGACGGCGCGCACCCAGGGGGAGACCCGGTGCATCAGCCGCGCCGTGAACAGCCCCAGGGCGACGGTGAGCACCACGGTCACCGCGGTGAACAGCACCGTGCGGCCCACCACCGTCCAGAAGAAGCCGTCCCCGAGGATCTTGGTGAACTGGTCGAGCCCCGCCCACGGCGGCGCCGCGCCGCTGAACAGCTGCTCACGGGTCATGTCCTGGAAGGAGAGCATGACCATGTCCACGAGCGGGTAGCCGAGGACCAGCACGAGCGCCAGGACGGTGGGGGCGATCAGCAGGTACGGCAGCAGCGGACGACGCCGCTGCTGCCGGCCCCGGTCAGCGCTCATTGATCACGTCGTTGATCCGCTGGTCGGCCTCACGGGCGGCCTCCTCCACGGACTGCTTGCCGTTGGCGATGCGCTCCAGCATCTCCGGCAGGATGTTGGACTTCTCCACCGAGGTCCAGCCGGGCGCGAACGGGGTCATCCAACCGCCGGTCGCGGCGGCCTGGGCCGCCGGGCCGTTGATCCCGCCGCCCGCGACCTCGGCCAGCTGGACGGTGTTGTTGGGCAGGGTGTTCACCTCGATCAGGGTCTTCTGCGACTCCCGGTCGGTGAACATCTTGATCCAGTCGGCGGCCAGGTCCTTGCGGGTCGACTTGGCCGGCACCGCCAGGGTGGAGCCGCCGAGGAACGGCGGCAGGAGGTTGCCGGACGGGCCGGGGAAGGGGAAGGTGCCGAACTTGTCCTTCAGCTTGGGGTCGCCGCCGGAGCGCTCGTCGGAGGCCATGGCGGACTCCCAGGTGTTGCCGTAGAAGACGCCCACGCGGCCCTGGCCGACGACGGCCGGCTGGTCGCTGTTGTCCTTGGCCCGGTCACCGACGTAGTACGCGTCGATCAGCCGCTTCCACTCGGTGAGCCCGGCCACCGACTTCGGCGAGGACAGCGTGCTCTTCCACTTGTCGCCCTCCTTCACGGCGATCTCGCCGCCCGCGTCCTTCACGAAGGCCATGGCGGCGTACCAGTAGCGGCCGGGGAAGTAGAGCGCCGAGTAGTTGGGGTCCTCGGGGCCCAGGGTGGCCTTCAGCTTGTCCAGCGCGGAGAGCAGCTCGGTGTAGTTCTTCGGGGCTTCGGCGACACCCGCGCGGGCGAACTGGTCGGTGCGGTAGATGCCGATCCGGGCCCCGACGTAGTACGGCACGCAGTACGTCTTGCCGTCGGCGCGGCAGGCGTCGGCGAGCGCCGGCAGCCAGGCGTCCGACTGGTCGAAGCGCGCCGGGTCCACGGGGGCGAAGGCGTTGTTGACGATGTAGTTGGTGGTCTCGCTGTTGCCCATCTCGACCACGTCGGGAACGTTCTTCCCGGCGAGGACGGCGTCCAGCTTCTGGTTCTTCGTCGTCCACTGCTGGTACTGCACCTCGACCTCGACGCCGGGGTGCGCCTTGGTGAAACGCTCATTGGTGGACTGGACCAATTGCGGCCAACTCTCCTGGGCGTCCACCGCCAGCCAGACCGTCAGTTTGCCGCCCGCGTCGGTCCCGCCACCCGTGCTGGAGCTACAGCTGGTGGCGGCGAGGGACAGGAGAAACGTGAGGATAAGGGGGCGATAGGACATGCGAATGGCCATGAGGTCTCCAAGTTCGCTATGGGGGTACCCATCTGATTACCCGTCTGATCGCCAAGAGTCGCAGAGGTCCAGACATTCGGCCGGAAGATGACGTTCAGTGTCCCGCATAGAGATCAACCCTTGACTCCTCCAGGGCGGTACCCGCAGGTTAGGCCTCTGCACCCACGTGATCCCGATACGAAGGGCCTGTTACGTGTCCGAGCAGACGACTTCCCCCGAAGAGACCCCCGACGCCGCCGCCCGCCCGGTCCGGGTCAACGCCTGGAACGGCTGGGACCCGCTGCGCCACGTGGTCGTCGGCCGGGCCGCGGGCACCGTGGTCCAGGCCCCCGAGCCCGCCGTGCGCCGGGACTACCCCGAGGACGGCTTCCCCCTGGGCACCTTCGGCCCGATGCCCGAGGACATGGTGGCCGAGGCGGAGGAGCAGCTCGACAACTTCGCCGAGATGCTGACCCGTCGCGGCATCAGGGTGGACCGCCCCACCCCCCTCGACTTCAACCAGCAGGTCAGCACGCCCGAGTGGACCCAGGACTCGATGTTCGGCTGCATGCCGCCCCGCGACCTGCTGCTGACCGTCGGCAACGAGGTCCTGGAAGCGACCATGTCCTACCGCAGCCGCTGGCACGAGTACCTCGCCTACCGGCCGCTGCTGCAGAACCTCTTCGACTCCGACGAGCGCATGCGCTGGGAGGCCGCTCCGAAGCCGCGGCTCACCGACGCCTCTTACAACACCAAGTTCTGGGACACCTACAACGACCTGCCGACCGAGGAGCAGCTGGCCCGGGTCCGCGACTACGACCTGGTGCTGACCGAGGCCGAACCGCTGTTCGACGCCGCCGACGTCGCCCGCTTCGGCAAGGACCTCTTCGTCCAGCTGTCCTTCGTCACCAACCGCAGCGGCTACCAGTGGCTCAAGCGCCACTTCCCCGACCACCGGGTGCACGCGGTCACCTCCACCAACACCCACCCGCTGCACATCGACGCGACCTGGGTGCCGCTGCGCCCCGGCCTGGTGCTGCACTGCGGCGAGCGGCTCGCGGACGCCGAGCTGATGGAGTTCTTCCGGCTCAACGACTGGGAGATCATCGAGGCGGTGCAGCCGGCGAGCTGGGACCACCCGCCGAAGCTGTCGTTCTGCAGCCCGTGGCTCGCCGGGAACATGCTGAACATCGACGAGAACACCCTGTGCATCGAGGAGAAGGAGGTCCGGCTGTCGGAGCAGCTCTCCTCGTACGGCTTCGAGATCGTCCCGGTGCCGTTCCGGGCGGTCGGGCCGTTCGGCGGCGGTCTGCACTGTGCGACCGTCGACATCGAGCGGGACGGCGATCTGCAGGACTACTTCCCGCGCCGGCACGGCCGGTACTGAGGCCGGTCCGTGCCGCCCGTACCGCCTGAGTCGCCCGTACCGCCTGAGTCGCCGTCGGAGATCCGGGCCGTCGTCTTCGACTTCTACGGGACGCTGGCGCGGATGGTCGAGCCGCTGCCGCCCGACCACCGCGCGATCTTCGACCGAAGGGGCCTGGCCGCCCAGGGCGCCCGCTGGGGCGACCAGTGGGCGGTGGGCCCCGCCGAGGGCGCGGAGCACGCGGCCCACTCGGTCAGTGAAATCGACTACCACCGTTGGGAGTTGGGGCGGCTACGGCGCAGGGCGGTGGACTGCGGGGTGCCGGAGGACGAGCTGGACGGCCTGGTCGAGGAGATCGACCGGGCGATGAAGGCCCTCCGGCTGGAGCTCTTCGAGGACGTTCACCCCGTCCTCGGGGAGCTCCGCGCCCGCGGCCTGCTGCTCGGTGTCTGCTCCAACTGGTTCTGGAACCTGGAGGACTGCCTGGCGGACGTCGGCCTCGACGGGTCGGTGGACGTCGTGGTGGGCTCCGCCCGGGCGGGCGCGCGCAAGCCGCACCCGCTGATCTACCGGACGCTGCTGGAACGGTGCCGGCTGCCGGCCCGGCAGGTGCTGTTCGTCGGGGACATGTGGGCGCCGGACGTGCTCGGCCCGCTCACGGCCGGGATGCCGTCCGTCCACCTGTGCCGGCCGGACCCGGCGGTGCTCGGAGCCGAGCCGCCCCTGGTGGAGGGGGCGGCCCGGATCCGCGGGCTAAGTGAGCTGCTCAGTCTCGTGCCGAGCGGTGTCCGAGCCGGTCCAGGAGGTTGCGGGTGACCTGGGCGACGCCGGCGTCCTGGTCCTGCCCGCAGACCACCGGCCAGTCGGTGGTGCCCGCCGAGAACACGGTGCCGCCGGCGGTGTAGAGGCCCATGGTCGCGGCCCGGGGGCTGGTGATTCCCGGCTCCCGGGCCGGACCGTTCCAGTGGCCCCACTTGAAGTCGTGGAAGTCCTCGTGGACGGGTTCGAGGACGTGGATGCCGAGGATGAGGAAGGAGGTGGGAGTGCCGTCCTCACCGCTGGCGTGCGCGACGCCGCGCTCGTCGCGGGTGTAGGCGGCGCCGTCGCACTCGTACCCGATGAGCGGGGTGCCCGCGCCGAGGCGGTCGGGCTCGCCGCCGTCGGAGCCGTCGCGCAGTCCGGTGCCGGCGAACAGCCAGTGGTCGGCGTGCTGCACGGTGTACCCCTCGCGTGGACGGTCCCCGGGCCATCCGGTGCTCGCCCACATGCCGCCGTTGCGGAAACTCACCCCGGTGAGGGAGTTCTCCGGGCGGCCCACGCCGTCGGGTGCCGCCGGCCACCACTGGTCGGTCGCGGGAAGGTGCGGATACTCGTCCCCCACATGGTGGTCGGTATCTGAGACGAAGGCGGTGTTCCGGTCGGTCGGATGAATGCGCCACCAGCAGGTGTTGGCGCTCAGGAAGGCGATGTTCCCGCCGTTCCGGACGAATCGTTCGGCCTGGCCGCGCATCGCCTCGCTCCAGTATTCGTCGTGGCCGACGCTGAGCAGTAGATCGTATGCGGACAACAGGTCGGGATCCTCGTGCAGATCGAGGTCCGTGCAGAATTCGACCGGGTAGCCGTTGCGCTCCAGCCAGGCGATGAAAGGCGCGTCCCAGTAGGCGAGGTCGATGATTCCGCCGGGCCGGCGCAGGCTCACCTTGTGTCCGCGGGGATCGCCGTCCGGCAGGTACACGGGGTGGTCGTAGAGGCTGGCGGCGCGTTCCTCGCCCGGCCGGTCGGAGCGGTTGTAGGCGTGCCGGGTGAAGGTCGACTTCTTGTAGAGGACGCGGGACCGGCCGCCGGGCCGCCGGGGGCGCACCACGAAGAACTCGCGGGCCGGGCCCTCCAGGCCGGCGGCGTCGAGCGGTGGCGGATCGTCGCCGTCCTCGACGAACTGGACGATGTACATGCCGGGAGCCCAGTGCTCCGGCACGGGCAGGGCGAGCGGCGGCCAGTCCCAGTCGTCGGCGGGCGAGGGCCGGCCGGGGGTGCCGTCGGGGTGCGGGGGCGGCAGGTGGAGCGACCCGGGGTGCCCGTCGGTCTCCGCCACCGGCTCCAGGTCCTCGCCCAGCCGGTAGAACCTCAGCCCGAACCGGGCGGCGTCGGTGGAGACGTGCACGGTCAGCTCCTCCCCGGCGGTGACGCTTTCCCGGCCGAGATATCCCTCTATCATTCCGCCTCCAGCAGAGCGAACGGCCGGCGAACAGGTGTCCGGCCGCTTGGGCCCGTCATCGTAGGTGGTTTCGGGAATTCCGGGCAACCGGGTCCGCGAACCGGTCATTCAGGGCCTCCTTTCGGACAGCGAACCGGACGGGCGGAATCCTCTACCGCCGGGCCGGGTAGCTGGAAATAAGCCGCAGCGGACCGGCTGCCGCAATTCCGTCACCTCCGGTCATCCGGTCAAGAACGAGGATTTCGCATGAGCAATGAATTTCGGGTCAGAGAACTCGTCCTGGGGATCCAGGGCCTGGCACTGCTGCGTCACGCCCTGGACGGGGAGGAGGCGTTCCTGAAGGAGCGCGTGGCGGACATCCGCCGCTTCGCGTCGGGCGACGGGGAGCTTCCGGACGGGGGCGCCGACATCAGCGAACTCGACGCGGCCGAGGGCTACGCCTCCTGGTCGGCGGTCTACGACTCGCTGCCCAGCTCGTACATCGAGGTCGAGGAGCCCGTGCTGCACGGCATCGTCGACACCCTTCCCACGGGTACCGCCCTGGACGCCGCCTGCGGCACCGGGCGCCAGACCGGCGCCCTGGTCGCGCGCGGGTTCCGCACCATCGGTGTGGACCAGTCTCCCGAGATGCTGGCCAGGGCCCGTGCGCGCGCCCCGCAGGCCGAGTTCCGGGTCGGGAACCTGGAGAACCTGCCGCTTGAGGACGACTCGGTCGACCTCGCCGTCTGCTCGCTGGCCATGACCCATCTGCCGGACCTGGCGAAGGGGGTGGCCGAGCTGGCGCGGGTGGTGCGTCCGGGCGGGCGGATCCTCGTCTCGGACCTGCACCCGTTCGTCATCGCCCTGCAGGGGCAGTGCGTCTTCGTGCACGGCTCCGAGCAGCTGGCGTTCGTGCGCAACCACGTCCATCTGCCCGGGCGGTACCTGGAGGCGTTCACCGGAGCCGGGCTCACGGTCCGGGCCTGCCACGAGCCGCTCTTCAACGGCAGTCTGGCGCCCGGTGGTTACGAGGAGATGATCGCGGACGCGGCCCGCGCGGCCTGGGACGGGCTGCCGATCGTCATCGTCTGGGACGTCGAAGTCCCCGCCTAGGACCACGAGAAGAGGAGGACGGCCCGATGGCCCTGGTCGTGGTGACCCACGCGGAGAAGCCCGAACTGTGGGACCGCATGCCGGAACGGTTCGCCGGCATCGTGCCCGAGTACAACCTGCACGGAGATGTCAACGACGCTTACTGGGACCGCCTGTTCAAGGACTTCCCCGAGTACCAGTTCGTCCTGTACGACGACGAGCGCGAGCTGGTGGCGGGCGCCGGGCGCTCGCTGCCGCGCGGCTGGGACGGCACCGCCGAGGACCTCGGCCCCGGCCTGGACGACTCGATCGCCCGGGCGTTCGCGGACCGCGACGCCGGCGTGCCCGCCGGCGCCGTGGTCGCGCTGGGCATCGAGGTCGCGGAGGACTACCAGCGCAGGGGCTTCTCCAGCGTGCTGCTCGGCGGGATGCGCCAGGTGGCGCGCCGGGCCGGCCTGGAGACGGTGCTGGTGCCCGTGCGGCCCACCTGGAAGGACCGGTACCCGCTGGTGCCGATCGAGCGGTACGCGACCTGGCGGCGGGCGGACGGGGCCCCGTTCGACCCCTGGATCCGCACCCAGGTGGGCGCCGGCGGCACGATCGCCGGTGCCTCCGAGCGCTCCTCGCGGATCACCGGCACGGTGGCCGAATGGGAGCGCTGGACCGGACTGGCCTTCCCGGAGGACGGCGACTACGTCTTCCCCGACGGCCTCTCCACCCTGCGGATCGACCGCGCGCGGGACCTCGGCTCGTACTGGGAGCCCGCGGTGTGGATCACCCACCCGGCCGAGCCCGAGGCCGCCGCGGAAGCCGCGTCGGAGCTCACGCCGGAGCCCACCGCTCCCCGGCCCTGACGGCGGTCCAGGCGAAGGCGGACATGAGCCGCACCTCGTCCGGCCCGGCCTCCGGGCGGCGCTCGGGCGGCAGGCCGGCGGGACCGGCGGTGG
>NZ_BAAAKJ010000265.1:10041-14990 GCF_039527695.1 Kitasatospora putterlickiae | reverse complement strand
CCTGCCGGCCGAGCAGCAGGCAGTGGATCCACAGCTCCTCGGCGAAGCTCCGGCCGAACAGCGCGGCCACCTCCGCCGCCAGGTCGGCCGGCATGCTCCCGGCGACCGCGTCGTGCACCGCGCGCTCCTCGACGCCGGTCGCCGGCAGGGCGTCACGCCACCGCTGGTGGCCGCGCCCGCCGTCCGGGCCGTGCTCCTGGCCGACCAGCCTGATGTAGCCCTCGCCGTAGCGCATGTAGGGGATCCACCCCGGCTCCTCCAGGACCCGGCCGCGCGCCAGGAGCGGCCCGGCGTCGACGGCGTCCGTGGGGCAGACGGCGAGCCGGATGCCTTGCGTGGCATGGCCGTTGATGCTGCTGGTGCCGATGTGCTC
This sequence comes from Kitasatospora putterlickiae, assembly GCF_039527695.1. Taxonomy (NCBI): domain Bacteria; kingdom Bacillati; phylum Actinomycetota; class Actinomycetes; order Kitasatosporales; family Streptomycetaceae; genus Kitasatospora; species Kitasatospora putterlickiae. Next base: position 14,617 of record NZ_BAAAKJ010000265.1, on the reverse strand, counting down.
CACCACGTTGGGCACGGCGATCAGGCCCATCCGGCCGCGGCCGCGGAAGAACACGGAGAACAGTTCGTCGTCGTGGCGCTCGGCGCTGCCGGTGGCGAACTTGCGGAAGTCCTCCGCCGTGTCGAGCGGCAGGCAGACGGCGAGGGACGGCGTGAACTCGTCCGGCACGGCCCGCACCCAGGCGGCGCCGGCCAGCGCGGCGAGCCGGGAGGCGCCGCCGTTGCGCGCGTGCCAGTTGGTGTAGAACACCAGGGCCTCGTCGGGGAACCGGGCGGCCGCGCGGCCGACCAGCGCCACCAGGTTCTCCGGGCCGTCGACGTCGTCCTGGACGACGAGGTGGTGGCTCGCCCCGGAGTCCGCCGCCGCCCAGGCGACCAGGGCGGTCCGCAGGGCCGAGGGCGGGCCGTCCGGATCCGGATCGAGCGCCAGGCCGTCGAGCCCGAGCCGATCGGCCAGCTCACGGGCCTGAACCAGGCGCACCGGGTGGGTCATGACCGCAGAACTCACGCGCACCGTGGGCACCGTAGCTCTCCTCCGCTTCTCGGGTCTCGCGCCATGGTGTCAGGAGGCGCCCCGCCGCCGGAAGGGTGCGGAGTGATCTCGGCCGGTTCCGAACCTTCGGCCTTTACGGCCAGTGGCGTCCTCTCCAGCGCGCGGTGGCGCGGGGTTCGACCTCCAGGCGGTAGCGGAGGTCGGTGAGGACCGCCGGCCCCGCGGCCTCGTCCAGCGGGGCGAGCGGGGCGCTTCGGCGCGGGAAGGCCAGGGCGACGAGCGACAGCCAGGCGACCAGGACGAAACCGTCCACGCACAGGGCGGGCAACAGTGGCAGCCCGTCACCGCGGTGGACGGACATCACCACCGCGGCACCGACTCCTGCGGCCACCCCAACGATCAGACACCGTACGGCCCTTCGCATCACGCCTCCACATTGACCGGTCGTGCGGCCAGTGGACCCGGCTGCTCGGGTGCAACAGTGAACGGCACACCGGGCCCGTTGTGACGACGTATTCAGGACAGAATTGGAGTAGACCAATATTTTCTCTCGATCCGGGGGCCCGGGCGGTGCGGTGCGCCGGGCGGAGGGCCCGCCCGGCGCACCTGGCGGACGGGGCGTCAGCGGCGCAGCGGACCCTCACAGGTGTAGTCGGCGCTGCCGGCCTGGCCGGTGGGCCAGACGTCGACCTCGCCGAACCAGCAGTTCATGTCGGTGAGGTTGTTGGCGGCCGTGCCGGCGCGGTCGAGCAGGAAGTAGTCGACGGTGTCGGACATGGTCTCGCGGATCCGGCCGGCGTCCACGGTGTTGGGGAGGGTGGCGGTGATCCGGCCGGTGCAGGTGAAGCGCATGGAGTTGTTCCAGTCGGCGTTGTCCTTGCAGACCGGGGTGTTCTGGGTGGCGCGGGCGAAGGCGTCCTGCACCTCGGAGGCCCACGCGAAGTGGAGCCGGCCGTTGGGGGTGTAGTCGGTGGCCGGGACGAAGAGGCCGGCCGCGAGCGGGGCCTGGGTCTTGAGGTAGTCGGTGTACTCGCGCTGGAGGCCGGCGTCACGGCCGAGGCGGTCGCGCCAGGCGTTGTAGCCGTCGACGTCGTCGGCGCGCAGCAGGCGGTACATCTCGGCGAACTGGTCGGGGTGGTTCTCGCCGAGCAGGTTGAAGAAGGCGGCCGCGTACGGGTAGACGCGGAAGCCGAGGCTCGGCCAGGTGGCGTGCAGGATCTGGTCGACGGTCAGCCAGGGCCTGCCGGCCAGGTCGTCGGCGGCGATCTCCTTCAGCATGTTCTTGCGCGCCTTGACGCCGTCCGCGGAGGTGGCGCCGGCGAAGTACTCGGCGGTGCCCTCGTTCATGGCGAAGGTGGCGTCGCCCGGCCACCGCGTGGTCCCGCCGATTCCGGGGATCGCCCAGCGGCCGTTGAGGTAGTGGGTGTACTCGTGCCGGAAGAGCTCCTCCAGGCTGAGGTACGACTCGTCGCTGGTGCGCTGGTAGGTGTAGAAGGTGGCGCCCTGCTCGATGTAGATGCCGCCGTTGTCGACGTCGCCGATCCCGAACAGCAGGTGCTGCAGCCGCTGGTAGTTGGACTTGGTGTCGTACAGCCGCACGGTGAGGACGGGGTTGGGGTCCTCGGGGAGCGGCTGGTCGGTGCCGACGGTGCGGAAGAACTGGGCCTTGACCTGCTTGGTGGCGTAGTAGAGCTGGTCGGCGGTGGCCTTGTCGAGGGCGGTCCGGATGACCAGGGTGCCGTTGTCGTAGCTGTAGGTGTTCGGGAAGAACCGCTGGGTCAGGTCCTCCCGGCAGGCGTCGTACGGCCGGCAGAGGCCGAGGTCGTTGACCGCGACGGCCACGTTGGCCCACGGGCGGCTGAGGTGGCCGAAGTTGTCCCGGGCGGCGGTGATGACCGCGCCGAGCTCGTCCTTCAGTACGGGCTGGAGTTCCTCGACGGTGGCCAGCCGGGCGTACTCCAGCATGGCGTCGCTGACGGCCCACTCGGTGCCGGTGCCCTTGAGGTGGCGGTAGTCGATGAAGGACCGGATCGCCTGCCGGTAGCCGGGGTTGGCGATCACGGCCTTCCGGAAGTCGCCGCCGTCCTCGACGACGTTGAGGATGCCCTGGTAGTTGATCTGGAGCGCGGCCTGCAGGGCCCAGTTCCAGCCCCGGTCGCCGATGTACGGGCTGTCGGCGGCGGCGTACTGCCGCAGCACGCGCTCGCTGAGCGGGAGGAGATCGGGGCGCAGGTGGGGGCCGCTGTTGGCGTGGAACACCTCGCCCATGGCCTTGCCGGCTTCGGTGGTCGGCTCGAAGACGCGCGGGTTGGCGAGGTAGTCGGCGGTGGCACGCCGGATCGTGGCCGTGGTGGTCTCGTCGCCGAAGTCGAGCTCGGGGTGTTCGGTGCCGAAGTCGAAGAGGACGGCGACGTGCAGGAAGTACCAGAGTCCTTCCTGGTTGAGGGTGTTGGCGCTGTCGAACCTCGGGGCCAGGGCGCTGATCCGCTCGGCCACGGTGCGGACGTGGGCCGGGGTGAGGATCTTGGCGAGTTCCGGTCGCCAGGTGCCGAGCAGGGGGAGCAGGCAGTCGTCGTAGCCGTGCGCGGGGTCGCCGAGGAAGTCGGCGAGGGCGCTCGGGGAGAGCGCGCTGAAGGCGGCGAGGTCGCAGCCGGCGGCGGCCGTGCGGGTGGTGGGGGAGGACGGGGCCGCCGGGTCGGCGACCGGCTGCCCGGCGGTCGCGATCGACTGGCGGTCCGCGTTCTCCGGCGCGCCCTCGGGGCCGGCGTCGCCGGTGCCGGTGCCGTGGGCGACCTCGTCGGCGGCACCGGCCGGGGGGCGGGCGGCGTCGCCGAACGTGGCGGAGGGGGCGGCGGGAACGGAGGCGGTCGGGGCGGGGCCGGGTGTGACGGCCTGGGCGCTCTGCACGAGCGGGGCCGTGAGGGTGGCGGCGAGGGCCGCGGAGAGCAGGACGGTACGCAGACGTGGGGTGGCTGACACCGGTTCTCCTGTGGGGTGTGGGGGTGCGCGGTGCTGGCGTGGTGCGGGCGATGGGCTTGGGGGAGCGCCAGGAACGCACAGTCGCACGGGAGTTGAATGGTGGCGGGATCGGTGTTGCGCGTTCGCTCGACCCGTTAGCTAGTAAAATAGTAATGTCAAATTGCATTGCGCAAGAGCGTCCAACCGGGGGCTCGGCGCACGGTAACGAGAGGGTCTCGACCGGGGGATTCTGGCCGCACGGGTCTTGACGCGGACTCGACGAGGGGCGTTTGCTGGCTCCCGCTCGTTCGATGTTGATCGGTTGTGTTTATTTATGTGTGATTTGAACGTTCAAATCGCCCCAAAGGTGGGGGAGAGTCATGCGTGATTACCTGGCGCAGTTCGCCGAACCGGCCGGCTACCTGGACTTCGCGCGGTTCGGCCCGGTCTCGGAGCCGGTCCGCCGGGTACTCGTCCGCGAGGCCGACCGGCTCCACCGCCGCGGCTGGGCCGCGCTCGAACGCCTCGACGCGGAAGCGGACGCGACCGCCCGGACGGCGGCCAAGCTGCTCGGCTGCGTGCCGCACGAACTCGCCTTCGTGAGCTCCACCTCGCACGGGCTCTTCGCCGCCGCCCACGCCTTCACCCGCCCGGCCGCCCCGGCGGACGGGACCGTGCTGGTGGCGCGGACGGACTTCCCCGGCGCCCTCTACCCGTGGCTGCGCGCCTCCGGAAACAGCGGACTGACGGTACGTCAGCTGAACGGGCCGCTCACCGTCGACGCCGTCCGCGCCCGCCTCGACGACCGGGTCCGCGCCGTCGCGGTCTGCGCGGTGGACGCCGCCACCGGCTTCCGGGCGCCGCTGGCCGGGATCAAGGAGCTGATCGGCCCGGACCGCGTCCTGGTGGTGGACGCCGTCCAGGCCCTCGGCGCCGTCGACTTCGCCGCCGACGCGGCCGACGTGCTCGCCGCCGGCGGCCAGAAGTGGCTGCGGGCCGGCTGGGGCGCCGCCCTGCTGATGGTCCGCGACCGGGTCGCCGACCGGCTCGGCCCCGGGCTCGGCGGCTGGTCCGGCGTCCTGGACCCGCTGGAGGCGCCCGACCACCCGTGCCCGCCCCGGCCCGG
>NZ_BAAAKJ010000265.1:0-9979 GCF_039527695.1 Kitasatospora putterlickiae | reverse complement strand
CGCCGAACTGCTCGCCGCCGTCCGCGCCGCCGGTGCCGAGTACGTCGGCGGACCGGGCGAGCCGGGAGACTCCGGCAGCGGCATCGCCCGGCTGCGGCTGCCCGGCGCCGACCCCGCCGCCGTCCACCGCGCGCTCACCCGCGCGGGGCTGGCCACCACCCTGCGCGCCGGCTGGATCCGGCTGTCGCCGCACGCCAGCACCGACCCCGCGACCGCCGAGCCGCTCGCCGAGGCGCTCGGCCGCGTCCGGCGGGACCCCGCCCGGGCCTGAGCGCCCGCGCCGCCCGATACCCGTCAACCCTCCCTGCCCCTTCTCGGAAAGGCTTGCCATGTCACACCTCACTCGCCGGGACCTGCTGCGCGCCTCGGGCGCCGGCCTGCTGGCCCTGTCCGCCGGCGGCGCCCTCTCCGCCTGCGGCGGATCCGACGGCACCGGCTCCTCCGGCGGGGACGCCGCCACCGGCACCATCACCGTCTGGTCCTGGACCAACGCCGCCGAGGCCCTGCGAGGCGTGGTCCCCGCCTTCGAGAAGGACAACCCCGGCATCAAGGTCGACGTCCAGGACGTCGGCAACCCGGCCATCTGGGACAAGATCACCGTAGGCCTGGCGGCCGGCGGCCAGGGCCTCGCCGACGTCCTCCACATCGGCTGCGACTACCTGCCCGGCTACCTGGAGAAGTTCCCCAACGGCTTCGCCGACTTCTCCGCCCTCGGCGCCGACGCCCACAAGGACAAGTTCACCCCCGGCCTGTGGCCCGTCATCACCGACAAGGACGGACGAGCCCGAGCCCTGCCCTGGGAGGTCAACGCCCAGGGCTTCTTCTACCGCAAGGACATGTTCGACAAGGCCAACCTCGACCCGACCACCTTCGCGACCTGGGACGACGTGATCGCCGGCGCGGACGCCTTCAAGGCGGCCAACCCCGGCGTCGGCCTGGTCGGGCTCAACCGGACCGGCACCCCCGGCCCGGACGTGGACTTCCTGCAGGCCCTCATGCAGCAGCAGGGCGCGTTCTTCTTCGACCTGAAGGGCGACATCACCCTCACCTCGCCCGAGTGCGTCCGCGCCCTCACCATCGTCAAGCGCCTCGACGACGCGGGTCTCGTCATCGAGACGCCCGGCTCCACCGTCTGGCGCTCCCAGATGAAGGAGGGCAAGCTCGGCGCCGGCGCCCAGCCCTCCTGGGCGGCGCACTTCATCGAGAGCAGGTTCCCCGACCTCAGCGGCAACTGGCGGCTCACCCGGCCCCCGGCGGTCACCCCCGGCGGCAAGCGCACCGCCCTGGTCAACTCCACCCACCTCGCCGTCGCCGCCTCCAGCCCGCGCCGCACCGCCGCCTGGAAGTTCGTCGAGTACGCGCTCACCCGGGCCGACGCCGTCAACTCCATGTTCAAGGCCGGCAGCGTCTTCCCCGCGCTCACCGCCGCCTACCAGGACCCGGTCTACGGCGAGCCGAGCGCCTACTACGGCGGCCAGCAGGTCCTGAAGACCTTCACCGAGCTGCTCGCCGAGGGCGGCGACGCCACCAACTACTCCGGCGACTACGCCCGCGCGCTCAAGCTCGTCAGCGACGCCCAGACCAGGGTGCTGACCAAGGGCGCCGACCCGGCCGACGCGCTCCAGGAGGCCGCCAAGCAGATCGCCCAGCAGACCGGGCGCAAGATCAAGTGACCGCCGCCGCCCCCTCGGTGGACGGCCGGACCCCGCTCGCGGCCACCCCGCGCCCCGACGCCCGGGTCCGGCGCGCCCGGCTGCGCCGCCGGGCCGTTCCGTACCTGCTGCTCGCACCCGCCCTGGTGCTCTTCGGGGTCTTCAAGGCCTACCCCATCGTCTCCTCGCTCCTGCTCTCGCTCACCACCGGCTCCGGCAGCGTCACCCGTGGCGCCGGACTCGCCAACTACCGCCGGCTGCTGGACGATCCGCTGTTCTGGACGGCGCTCGGCAACACCGGCCGGATCCTCGTCGTGCAGGTCCCGGTGATGCTCGCGCTCGCCCTGCTCATGGCGGTCGGCCTCAACGCGGCCCTGGTCCGCTGGCGCGTCGTGTGGCGGCTCGGCATCTTCATGCCCACCGTCACCGGCCTGGTCGCCACCGGCGTGCTGTTCGCCTTCCTGCTCAACACCGAAAGCGGCGCCGTCAACAAGGCGCTGGAGGCGATCGGCCTGTCCGGCGTGGACTGGTTCGGCAGCGGCTTCTGGTCCCGGATGGCCATCGTCCTCGTGCTGACCTGGCACTACACCGGCTACAACGCCGTCATCTACCTGGCCGGTCTGCAGGGCATCCCGCGGGAGCTGTACGAGGCCGCGATGGTCGACGGTGCCGGACCGGTGCGCCGGTTCACCTCGGTCACCCTGCCCGCGCTGCGGCCGGTGCTGCTGTTCACCGTGGTGCTCTCCACCATCGGCACCCTCCAACTCTTCGACGAACCCTACGTGCTGACCCGAGGAGGGCCCGACAACGCGACCCTCACGGTGTCCATGTACCTGTACGACAACGGCTTCCGCTACTTCGACTTCGGCTACGCCTCCGCCATCGCCTACGCGCTCACCCTCATCGTCTCGGTGCTCGGCGCGGTCCAGATGCGCCTGATGGGAGAACGCGAATGACACCCGTCACGCCCACCGCCCCCGGCGGCAGGCGCCGCCGGCTGCGCGGCTGGCCGATGACCCTGGTGCTCGCCGCCGTCACCGGCCTGTCCATCGCCCCGTTCTACTGGCTGGTGGTCTCCGCCACCCACAGCGACGCCGAGATCTTCGACTGGCCGCCGCACCTGCTGCCCGGCGGCCACCTCGGCGACAACCTCCGGCACCTCCAGGACCGGATCGGCCTCGGCCGGGTCGTGCTGAACTCCCTGCTGGTGTCCGGGATCCAGACGATCGGCGCGCTCGTCGTCGCGCTGCTCGCCGGCTACGCCTTCGCCAAGTTCCGGTTCCGCGGCCGCACGGTGCTGTTCGTCGTCCTGCTGTCGACCCTGGTCGTGCCGGACCAGGTGATGCTCGTCCCGCTGTTCAAGATGATGATGTCCTTCGGCCTGCTCGACAGCTACCAGGCCCTGATCCTGCCCGGCCTGTGCGTGCCGTTCGCCATCTTCCTGATGCGCCAGGCACTGTCCAGCATGCCCGACGAACTCCTCGACGCCGCCCGGGTCGACGGCGCCGGGGAGCTGCGGGTGCTGTTCGGCGTCGTCGTGCCGGTCATGCGCCCGGTGCTCGCCGCGCTCGGGATCTTCCTGTTCCTCGGCTCGTGGAACAACTTCGTCTGGCCGCTGATCGCCCTGCGCAGCACCGAGATGCACACCCTGCCGGTCGCGCTCGCCACCCTCCAGGGCATGAAGAGCAACACCGACTACGGCCTGATCCTCGCCGGAACCGCGCTGTCCACCCTGCCGATGATGGTCCTCTTCCTGGTCCTGCAACGGCAGTTCATCTCCGGCCTGCTGGCCGGCGCCACGAAAGGCTGAACCGAACCATGACGGACAACGCCGAGAGCACGGCGGCCGCCGAGATCTGGGAGCCGCACACCTCCGCCACCGCGACCGTCGGCCGCCCGCGTCCGGTCGCCGTGCCCGGGCTCGCCGCCGGCCGGCTGGAGCTGCTGGTCGCCGGCACCGCCGAGGTGCGCACCATCGCCCCGGACGTCGTCGAGATCACCGCCGAGGACCCCGGCCGCGACGGCACGGGTGACGTCCGGATCGAATGGCGCACCCCCTGCACCGACGCCACCTCGTTCTGGACCCCCGAACCGCGCGGCACCGGCTGGCTGCCCGCCTCCTGGAGCGCGCCGCGCCGCACCTCGCTCTCCCGCGGCGCCCCCGTCGCCGCCCTGGTCGGCACCGGCGACACCACGCTCTGCGCGTTCGCCGCCGACCGCGAGGACGCCCTGGCCGCCGCCGGCGTCGTCGAGGAGACCGGGGAGTTCCGCTTCTGGGTCCAGGCCACCGGACGGCTCACCGTCCGCATCGACGCCTCCGGCCGGCACTTCGCCCAGAGCCTCGCCGACCTCGCCGACTGGTGGGCCGCCGGGGCCGACCGCCCGGCGCGCGTCCCCGACATCGCCCGCCGCCCCGCCTACTCGACCTGGTACGCGCTGCACCAGAACATCACCCCCGAGGCCGTCGAACGCCAGGCCGCCCTCGGCAAGGACCTCGGCCTCGACACGATCATCGTCGACGACGGCTGGATGACCACCGACCGCACCCGCGGCTACGCCCACTGCGGCGACTGGGAACCCCGCTCGCTGCCCGACACCGCCGCCCACGTCGCCCGCGTCCACGACCTCGGCGTGCGCTACCTCCTCTGGTACGCCCTGCCCTTCATCGGCAAGGACAGCACCGCCTGGGACACCCTCTCCCGGTTCGCGCTCGCCGACGCCGGCCACCTCGGCGCCGTCATCGTCGACCCCCGCTACCCGCAGGTCCGCGCCCACCTCGTCGACCGGCTCGCCCGCGCCGCCGAGGAGTGGGGCATGGACGGGCTCAAGGTGGACTTCGTCGACTGGTTCGGCGTCCAGGACCCGCCCGCCCCCGGCCCCGAGGCCGACTGCGCCACCGTCGACGAGGGCCTGCGCCTGCTGCTCGGCGAGGTCCGCCGCCGGATCGACGCCGCCAACCCCGAGGCGATGATCGAACACCGCCAGCCCTACGTCAGCCCCGGCCTGTGGCCGTACGCCACCATGATCCGGGCCACCGACTGCCCGCTCGGCCCGCACGAGAACCGCCAGCGGATCGTCGACACCCGGCTGATCGCCGGGCCGCTCGCGGTCCACGCCGACATGCTGATGTGGCACCCCGCCGAGCCGGCCGAACAGGTCGCCGGCCACCTGATCAACGTCCTGTTCGGCGTGCCGCAGATCTCCGTCGACCTCGCCGCCCAGAACCCCGGGCAGCGGGAGGCGCTCGCCTTCTGGCTGGGCGTCGCCCGCGCCCACATCGACACCCTGCAGCTCGGCGACCTGCGCCCGTCCCGCCCGGACCTCGGCTACCCGATGGTGACCGCGATCGGCGACGGCGAGGTGATCGTCGGCCGGTACGCGGCGCTGCCGGTCGCGGCGGCGGGGGAGTGGCGTACCCTGCTGGTCGCCAACGCCGACGCCGACCCGGACGTCCGCCTGACCGGCGGCCACGGCATCGCCGAGGCCACCGTCCAGGACGCCCGCGGCCGGGCCGTCTCCACCGCGACGGTCCGCCTCGACGGCGGGGTCACCGTCCACGTCCCCCGGGGCGGCCTGCTGACCCTGCGCCGGGTCTGAGCGCCGCACCACCCCTTCGAGGAGTGCCGATGACCACCCCGGAACCGCGCCCCGCCCGCCGCGCCACCACCATCGCGGACGTCGCCGGCGCGGCCGGGGTGTCCCGGCAGACCGTCTCCAACACGCTCAACGCCCCGCACCGCGTCCACCCCGACACCCTCGCCCGCGTCACCGCCGCCATCGACCGCCTCGGCTACCGGCCCGACCAGTCCGCCCGCTCGCTGCGCACCGGCGAACGCCGCACCATCGGCTACCTCGCCCCGGTCGACGACCCGCACGACCCCAACCCGCTGATGGCCGGCTTCCTCGAAGCACTCGTCGACGCCGCCGGCGCCGAGGGCCACCACGTGCTGCTCCTCCGCCCCGCGGCGGGGGAACGGCACGCCCGGGCGGCGATCGACGCCGTGGTGGCCGCCCGCCAGGTCGACGGACTGATCCTCGCCGACGTCCTGCCCGACGACCCCCGCGCCGCCCACGCCGCCCGCCTCGGCATCCCCTTCGCCGCCTTCGGCCGCACCGGCCCCGGCCTGCCGCCGCACTGGGTCGACATCGACAACGCCGCCGCCACCGCCGAGGCCGCCCGCCACCTCGCCGAACGCGGCCACCGCCGGGTCGCCTTCGTCGGCGCCGCCACCCCCCTGCCCTGGCTGGCCGCCCGCCGCGACGGCTTCCACCGCGAGGCCGCCCGCCTCGGCCTCACCCTGGTCCCCGCACCCGCCGACGGCGACCTCCGCACCCTGCTGCGCTCCCCCGGCCGCCCCACCGCCGTGGCCGCCGACAACGACCTCGCCGCCCTCGACATCTACGAGGCCGCCCGCACCGAGGGCCTCCACATCGGCCGCGACCTCGCCGTCACCGGCTTCCACGACACCCCCCTCGCGCGCCACCTGCGCCCGCCCCTCACCTCGCTGCGCCTGCCCCTGCGCCCCATCGCCACCGCCCTGGTCACCCGCCTCCTCACCCAACTCCGCGGCGCCCCCACCCCCGCCGAGGGCGTCGAACTCCGCGCCGACCTCATCGTCCGCCCCAGCTCCTCCCACCACCCGCCGTCCCCCTGACACAACCCCCGCCCCACGCCGCCGCCCCGGCCAGGAGTCGCCCCGGCTCGCGCCGGTGAAGATCCCGGTGCCGCCGTCACCGGGGCGGATTCCGCGCGGGTGACGGCGGCCGGGTGACGTCGTACTCGGCATCCGCGCCGTCGTGCGGAGCGTGCGCGTCCGGCCGTCCGTTCGCCGTGGTCGGCGCTCGGCGCGGCCGCGGCGAGGTCCTACGGTGTCGCTCCGACGGGCGGCAGCGTGGTGACGGCCGATCGCTGGAATTCGATCGGCAGCTGGTGGGCCAGCGCCGAAGCGAGCTGCTCGGCGGCCTCGCGGGTGAAGGACCCGCTGATGACCACCTCGCCCCCGGTGAGGGCCTCTCTCACATAGGGGTGGGACACGACCTCCCCGTCCACCACGATCGCGAACTCGTTGCCGGGGCTGGGCAGGGCGGCGAGCCGGCCGGTGCTGTCGGCGAAGTCCTTGGTACCCGCGGGGTTGAAGGACAGCCGCACCTGCCAGCCGTCGGTCCCCTGCTCCGCGAAGGCCGCTTCCGCGCCGACGATGTCGGCACCGTTCACGGAGGCGGGACCCAGCGCGAACTTGTACCGGACGTCGTGTTCCGCCGCGGCGCCGAAGGCGAGTGCGGGCACGGACGCGGCGGCCTGGAGGTCCGGGAGGTTCCGGTCCTCGGCGCAGTCGAGGGCGGCGAACCGGGCGGCCAGTTCGGGCGGGGCGGTGCCCTGGAGGAGCGGGTCCGTCGGGTCGGAGGGATCGGCCTCGGGCGCCGTCGGGCACGGTGCCAGCGCGAGGACGGGGCGGAAGAGCAGCTGCCCGGGCCTGGTGACGGCGGTGAGTCTTCCGCCCGCGTCGCCGGGTGCGGTCACGGTGATGGTGCTGCCCTGGATCGTGGTCCTGACGTCGGTCAGGCCCAGGGCGGCGGCCCGCGCGCGGAGTTGGGAGGCGCTCCGTTCCAGGTTCTCCTTGGTGGCGGTGGTCGCCGCGGTGAGGGTGATGGCGGTCCGTGTGGTGTCGCCGGTGGCGGTGGTCTTCGCGGTGTCCTGACCGGAGCACGCGGTGACGGCCGCCAGGACGAGCAGGACAGCCGCCGGGCGGGTGGTGCCGCGCAGGACGGTCCCGGGCCTGCGCCCGAATGAGGGATGCATGGCTGCCAGTGTTTCCACGCCCTTCTCCGGCGGGGGACCACTTGACCCAACCGTGACAGGCTTCTTGGGCGGAGGCCGCCCGCCCACGGGTGGCGGTGTGCGGGGCGGGGCGGCTGACGTGCCCCGGGGGTGTCTGGACACGGTGGGGGCGTTCGGCGGAAGCTGCTCGCCTGGTGACCGACATGGAGGTGTGTGCTGTGCGGCGGATCGCGGTGGTGGGGGCGGGGCAGGCGGGATTGCAGGTGGGGCTGGGGTTGTTGGGGGCGGGCGGGTACGAGGTGACGGTGGTGGCGGCGCGGCGGCCGGAGGAGGTGCGGGGCGGGCGGGTGATGTCGACGCAGGCGATGTTCGGGCCGGCGTTGCGGGTGGAGCGGGCGGCGGGGCTGGATCTGTGGGAGGGGGAGGCGCCGGGGGTGCGGTCGGTGGACGCGGTGCTGGTGCCCGAACCCGGGGTGCGGGCGCTGGAGTTCACCATGACGATGGACGAGCCGGCGCAGTCGGTGGACCAGCGGCTGAAGATGGCGCGCTGGCTGGAGCTGGTGGAGGAGCGCGGCGGGCGGGTGGAGTACCGGGAGCTGGACCTGGCCGGGCTGCGGGAGTTGGCGGCGGCGAACGACCTGACGGTGGTCGCGGCGGGGCGCGGCGAGCTGGCCGGGATCTTCGAACGGGACGCCGCCCGTTCGCCGTTCGACGCGCCGCAGCGGCGGCTGGCGGCGCTGTACGCGCACGGGGTGGGCGCGCCCGATCCGGCGGCCGGGCCGCGAGCGCGGATGCACGCGGTGCCCGGGGTGGGGGAGTTGTACCTCCAGCCGGCGCTGACGCTGTCCGGCCGGTGCGACATCCTGCTCTGGGAGGCGCTGCCGGGGAGCCCGTTCGACTGCTTCGACGATCGCCCGGGGGCGGTGGAACAGCTGGAGCGGATGCGGGAGTTGATGGCGCGCTACCTGCCCTGGGAGGCGGAGTTGTGGGCGGGCGCCGAGCCCACCGATCCCGGTGGTTCGCTGTGCGGCGCGCTGACGCCGGTGGTGCGCCGGCCGGTGGCGGAACTGGGCGACGGGATCGCGGTGTTGGGGATCGGGGACGCGGTGGTGGTGAACGACCCGATCACCGGCCAGGGCGCGAACGGCGCGGCGCTGGCGGCGGACGCCTGTCTGCGGGCGATCGTCGAGCGCGGGGACGGTCCGTTCACCGCGGCGTGGATGACCGGCGTGTTCGAGGAGTTCTGGGAGCGGCACGCCCGTCACGGCGTGGAGTTGACGGCGGCGCTGCTGACGATGCCCGACCACCTCCAGGAGGTCTTCGCGGCCGCCGGCGAGCACGAGGCGGTGGCCCGTCGGCTCGCCCGCACCTACGCCGACCCCGCCGACTACGCCGAGTGGCTCGCCACGCCGGAGCTGGCCGCCGCCTATCTGGCCTCGGTGGGCTGGTCAGGGAGCGTCGCCCACCCGTAGTTCGGTGGTGATCTGGCGGCGGCCGGTCAGCAGGGCCTCGGTGAGGACGCCGGCCGTCACCAGGGCGGTGAGGGCGAGGGCCGGGGGCAGGACGGCGGCGGGGCGCGGCGGGAGGCCCGGCGGGACGTGGGTGCCGAGCAGGGCGGACAGGTCCAGGGCCGGGCCGAGGAGGGCGGTGGCGGTGAGGGAGGCGAGGACGCCGCCGGTCGCCGCGAGGAGGGTCTGCGGCAGGGTCTCGACGAGGAGGAGCGCCAGGCCCTGGCGGGGGCGCAGGCCCATGGTGCGCAGCCGGGCGAGGGTGGCGGCGCGGTCGGGGGCGGCGCGCAGCAGGGTGAGCAGGGCGGCGAGCAGGGCGAACGCGCCCGCGCCGGCGGTGGTGGCCCGGAACACCCGGGTGGCGGCGTGTTGCAGCGGGTCCTCGGCGAGCGCGGTGGTGAGGCCGGCGGCGGTGTTCACCAGGTAGCCGTCCGGGAGGTCGGTGGGACGCGGGCCGACGTGGGGGATGCCGGTCAGCCGGGCGGTGTCGGCGAGCAGGGGGTGCACCGGCAGGTCGTGCAGCAGCCGCCGCACGGCCGCCTCGTCCACGTCGCCGATGGCGAACCAGTGGCCGTGGTCGCCCAGTTCGGGGGCCCGGGCGGTGGCCGGGCCGGCCGGCAGGACGATGAACGGGTGGGTGGAGTCGCGCAGCGCGGGGGTGGCGTCGATGGTGCCGGCGTACTGGGCGCGCAGTTCGCCGGTGCTGGTGAGGTAGACGCGTTCGGCTCCGGGGTGGCCGCCGAGTTGCTCGACCAGGCCGCGGGAGTAGAGGGCGGGGACCGGGACGTCGCGTCCGTCCGGCCAGGCCGGGCCGTCGGGGGCGGCGAGTCGGGCCGGGTCGAAGGCGCCGCGGCCGACGGTGCGGGAGATCTCGGCGTAGGCGGGCGGGTCGACGACCAGCAGGCTGATGGTGAGGTGGCGCTGGCCGGGGCGCAGGACCGCCGCGTCGGTGAGCAGGGTGACGGCGGTGGCGGCCCGGACGCCGGGCAGCCGGCCGGCCGTTGCGGTGAAGGACGCGGGCAGGCCGTAGCCCCTGGGGG
>NZ_BAAAKJ010000264.1:0-528 GCF_039527695.1 Kitasatospora putterlickiae | reverse complement strand
GACTTCACAAATCATAAAGGTGGGGGTTACAGCACATTACGGCATGATATAACTATACGCTAAGGGAAGCTTTTAATTCGTTTACTTTATCGGTCTGTTCCCAAGGGAAGGACTTATCCATGCGGCCGAAGTGGCCATATGCGGCGGTGTCCTTATAAATAGGTCGTCTCAGGTCGAGCATTTTGATAATCCCTGCTGGTCTTAAATCAAATGTATTGCGTATCGCCTGGACCATATCTTCCTCATTTACCTTCCCTGTTCCAAATGTGTGAACGGATATGGAAACCGGCTGTGCTACACCTATTGCATAGGCTAATTGAACCTCACAGGTGTCAGCCAGTCCTGCGGCAACAATATTTTTGGCTACATATCTTGCAGCGTAAGCGGCTGAACGATCCACTTTTGTCGGATCCTTACCACTAAAGGCTCCTCCCCCATGTCGCGCATATCCACCATACGTATCCACTATAATTTTACGTCCGGTTAATCCGGCATCACCCTGAGGACCACCAATGACGAATCGTCCTG
>NZ_BAAAKJ010000263.1:0-2417 GCF_039527695.1 Kitasatospora putterlickiae | reverse complement strand
GCCCGCCGGCCTGGGCGGCACCGGTCCGGTGGCGACCGCCGCGCCCGGGGCGACCCGCCCCGGGGTGACCCGCAGCACCGCCGTGGCCGCCTCGCTGGCGGGCGCCGGGACCGAGTCCTTGCGGAGGTCGGCGCGCGGGTCCGCGATGACGGGCAGCGGGATCTCCCCGGTGTCCGCCTCCGAGTCCACCGCCCGGACCCGGTCCGCCGGCGGCGCGTCCACCGGAGCGGTATCCACCGGGGCGCCGTCGGCCGGCCCGGAGCCGGACACCAGCGCCACGGCCTGGCGCCCCGCGGAATCCAGCGCCGCCGAGTTCAGCGCGGCCGAGTTCAGCGCGGCGGGCTCGATCGCGCCGACGGCCGCGCCCGTGAGCGAGGCCAGCGTCGCCTTGATGTGGTCGAGGTGCTGCTGCACCGTCTCCAGCCTCGTCGCGTACTCGCGCTGCTCGCGCTCGCTCGCCGCGTTGATCCGCTCGGCCTCGCGCCGGGCCTGCTCGATCAGCTGGTCCGCCCTGGCCTGCGCCTCGGCGTCGCTCTGCTTGATCTGGCCGAGCACCGTCTCGCGGAACTGCTCGGCCTCCTTGACCCGCCGCTCGGCGGTGGCGGAGACCGCCGCGTCCTCGGCGTCGGCCTCGGCCTGCGCCTCGGCGAACATCTCGTCGGCCTTGCGGCGCAGCTCGGCCAGCTTGGCCTCGGCCCGCTCGGAGGCCTCGGCGGCCGCGACCCGGACCTTGGCGGCGTGCGCGGTGGCGGCGTCCCGGACGGCCCGGACCTCGCGGTCGGTCTCGGCCCGGATCGCCTCGGCCTCGGCCCGGGTGCGCTCGTCGGTGCGACGGGCGGCGGCGTCGGCCTCGGTGCGGGTGGTGGTGGCGTACTCCTTGGCGGCGCGGTCGAGCGCCTGGCCGGCCTCGTACACCTCGTCGCGGAGGTCCTCGGCGAACCGCTCGGCCTTGTCGCGGACGGCGCGGGCCTCGCCCTCCGCCATCCTGGCCAGGCCGGCGGCCTCGTCGCTGAGCACCTGGTAGTCGGGCTCGGGGGCGTCGGCGGCGGCCTGCTTGATCTCGGCCAGCCGGCGCTCCATCTCCCGGAGTCCGGCGCCGAGCACGCTCAGCCGTTCCCACCCCTCGTCGCGCTGCGCGGTGAGCGCGGTCAGGGCTCGGTCGACCTGCTCCGGCGCGTAACCGCGCCGGGCAACGGTGAAGCCGTACTGGGGGACGGCGTCGCTCATGGGCTCTTCCCCTCGTGTCGCGGGCTGCGGAGCCCATGATCGGACGGATCGGTCTGCTCGGGCATCGGGCGGATCGAAACATGTCGAGGATGGACGTTTGCGACCATCCTCTTGACCTATTTTGCGCGGATGTGGACGAAACCCCAATGAGGCACCGCCGCGCCGGTACGCCGAAGGGGCCGTTCCCAGCACCGGAACGACCCCCCTGCCACCTGCGCGGATCCGGCACGGCCTGCTTAGAGCAGACCGTCCCAGAACTGCTCCAGCAGCACGGCCCACCAGGTGTCCGCGGACTGCAGGGCAGCCGGGTCGATCGCGGCCAGCTGGGCCTGGAAGTCGGTCGTCCAGCGACCGGCCTGGTCCGGGGTCAGCCCGTACCGCAGCCGCCACATCCGGCCCAGCAGGGCCAGGGAGCGGACAAACTCCGGTACACCCGTGTTGACGAACCGGGGGGGCTCGCCGGTTCCTTCCAGGTCCACCGCGACCACGTGCGCCGTGCCGTACTGCACGCAGAGCTGGCGGCCGTAGTCGTTGCCGAGCACCAGGTAGCCGCCGAATTCCGGGCCGCCCGGCAGACCGCGCTCGGCGGCCAGCTCGGCGAGCGTCGGGATCGGCCGGCCCTCCTGGGCCTGCGCCCAGAAGAACGGACCGAACTCGCGCGGCAGGCCTGACCACATCAGCGTCTGCGCCACCGGTTCGGGAACGCCCTGGCGGGCCACCGCGCGCTGCTCGAAGCGGAACACGTTCGGCCCGAAGGCCTGGCCGAGCTCCTGGGCGAGCTGCTGCGGCGCGAGCGGCGGCAGCGGCGGGACGGTGCCCGGGGCCGGCAGCGGCACCCGGAACGGCCGGACCCGCTGCGGACCGGAGGCCAGCTGGTGCAGCTCGTCCAGGTGGTCGAGCAGCTGGGCCATGCCGGCCTGCCGGGAGTGGTGGTCGCGGCCGTAGTCGGCGGTGTGGGTGAGCCGGACGTTCGGCCAGGAGGCGGCGATCATCCGGTTGCAGTACCCGCCGGGCAGGTCGCACGACTCCAGCTCGGTGTAGAGCTCCAGCACCTGCTCCGGCGGCACGTTGAGCCGCCGCAGGTCCTGGAGGATCTTCCACTCCGGGTGCGGGGTGCCGGGCTCGCTGCGGTGCAGCAGCTTCTGCTCCGAGCCGTCCGGGCCCCGGTAGCTGAGCGCGGCGAAGTAGCC
>NZ_BAAAKJ010000262.1:0-4381 GCF_039527695.1 Kitasatospora putterlickiae | reverse complement strand
CCTCCGCCGCCGCGTGCCCGGCCCCGCCGGCGCCCGCCCGCTCGGCGAGGACCAGGTAGCTGAGGTACGCCCGCCCGGGCCCGGCCACGTACGGCACGGCGCCGCCGACGACCAGCGCGGTGAGCAGCATCACGAGCAGGACGCGGAACGGCCCCCGGCCCCGGCGCCGGGCGGTCCCGGCCGGTCCGGCCAGCCGGACGGGGACCGGGACGGGACCGCGGCCGGACGGGTCCGCCTGCGCCATGGCACGGTCTCCGCTCGTCGGTCCCGGCGGCCGCACCGGGGCGGTCGGCCGCGGGAGGGCTGGTCTTCACAGGGGCATCACAGGGGCACCACAGGGACTGAATCCTCACCATATGATCGGTTTGTCCGCCCCGCCTTCCCGGTTGCCCCGAACGGCCACCACCCCGACCGATCCGGCCGTTGTCGGTGCCACCCGGCACCATGGGTGGCATGGCGACCGCGCACCCGACCCCGCCCCCGGCCGACCCGCTGGCCGGCTTCGCCCCCGCCACCCGGGCCTGGTTCACCGGCGCCTTCTCCGCGCCCACCACCGCCCAGGCCGAGGCCTGGCGCGCCATCGCCCGGGACACCGACGTCCTGGTGGTCGCCCCCACCGGCTCCGGCAAGACCCTCGCGGCCTTCCTGTCCGCCCTGGACCGGCTCAGCAGCACCCCGCCGCCCGCCGAGCCCAAACGCCGCTGCCGGGTCCTCTACATCTCCCCGCTCAAGGCCCTCGCGGTCGACGTCGAGCGCAACCTCCGCGCCCCGCTGACCGGCCTGCGCCAGGCCGCCGTCCGGCTCGGCCTGCCCGAACCCGAGGTCCAGGTCGGCATCCGCTCCGGCGACACACCCGCCGCCGACCGCCGCCGCTTCGCCACCCACCCGCCGGACATCCTCATCACCACCCCCGAGTCGCTCTTCCTGCTGCTCACCTCCGCCTCCCGGGAGGCCCTGCGCGGCATCGACACGGTGATCCTGGACGAGGTGCACGCCGTCGCCGGCACCAAGCGCGGCGCCCACCTCGCGCTCTCCCTGGAGCGGCTGGACGAGCTGCTCGACCGCCCGGCCCGCCGGATCGGCCTGTCCGCCACCGTCCGGCCGGTCGAGGAGGTGGCCCGCTTCCTCAGCCCCGGGCGCGGCGCCGAGGTGGTCCAGCCGCCCGCCGCCAAGGAGTTCGACCTCTCCGTGGTCGTCCCCGTCCCGAACCTCGACGACGTGCCCGCCGCCCCGGCCGTCGGCGGCGCCGCCGACAGCGACCCGCAGCGCCAGACCTCCATCTGGCCGCACGTCGAGGAGCGGATCGTCGACCTCGTCCAGGCCCACCGCTCGACCATCGTGTTCGCCAACTCCCGCCGCCTCGCCGAGCGGCTCTGCAACCGGCTGAACGAGATCGCCCTCGAACGCGCCACCGGCGCCGCCCTGCCCGAGGCCCACGCCCCCGCCCAGCTGATGGGCGGCTCCGGCGCCGCCAAGGGCGCCCCGGCGGTGATCGCCCGCGCCCACCACGGCTCGGTCTCCAAGGAGCAGCGCGCCCTGGTCGAGGAGGAGCTCAAGGCCGGCCGGCTGCCCGCCGTGGTCGCCACCTCCAGCCTGGAGCTGGGCATCGACATGGGCGCCGTCGAACTGGTGGTCCAGGTCGAGTCCCCGCCCTCGGTCGCCTCCGGCCTGCAGCGGGTCGGCCGGGCCGGCCACCAGGTGGGTGCGGTCTCCACCGGCGTGGTCTTCCCCAAGTACCGGGGCGACCTGGTGCAGTCCGCCGTGGTCACCGAGCGGATGCGGGCCGGCCGGATCGAGGCGCTGCGCGTCCCGCGCAACCCGCTCGACGTGCTCGCCCAGCAACTGGTCGCGATGACCGCGATGGACACCTGGCAGGTGGACGAGCTGCTCACCACGGTCCGCCGGGCCGCGCCGTTCGCCACCCTCCCGCAGTCCGCCTTCGACGCGGTGCTCGACATGCTGGCCGGCCGCTACCCCTCGGACGCCTTCGCCGAACTGCGCCCCCGGCTGGTCTGGGACCGGGTGGCCGGCACCGTCAGCGGCCGCCCCGGCGCCCAGCGGCTCGCCGTCACCTCCGGCGGCACCATCCCCGACCGCGGCCTGTTCGGCGTCTTCATCGCCGGCACCGACCCCAAAAAGGGCGGCGGCCGGGTCGGAGAGCTGGACGAGGAGATGGTCTACGAGTCCCGGGTCGGCGACGTCTTCACCCTCGGCACCACCTCCTGGCGGATCGAGGACATCACCCACGACAAGGTGCTGGTCACCCCCGCCCCCGGCGTCCCCGGCCGGCTCCCGTTCTGGAAGGGCGACAGCCTCGGCCGCCCGCTCGAACTCGGCCGCGCCCTCGGCGCCTTCACCCGCGAGCTCGGCGCGCTCGACCCGCCGACCGCCACCGCCCGGCTGAAGCAGGCCGGCCTGGACGACTGGGCCGCCGGCAACCTGCTCGACTACCTCGCCGAGCAGCGCGCCGCCTGCGGCCACCTCCCCGACGACCGCACCATCGTGGTCGAGCGCTTCCGCGACGAGCTCGGCGACTGGCGGGTCGTCGTGCACTCCCCCTTCGGCGCCCAGGTGCACGCCCCCTGGGCGCTCGCCCTCGCCGCCCGGCTGCGCGAGAAGCACGGCCTCGACCCGCAGGTGATGCACGCCGACGACGGCATCGTCCTCCGCCTGCCGGACGCCGATCTCCTGGACTTCCCCTCCGACAAGCCGGTCACCGACGACGCCCCGGTCGGCGCCGACGCCGCCCTGTTCGACCCGCAGGAGATCGAACAGCTGGTCACCGACCAGGTCGGCGGCTCCGCCCTGTTCGCCTCCCGCTTCCGCGAGTGCGCCGGCCGCGCCCTGCTGCTCCCCCGCCGCAACCCCGGCAAGCGCACCCCGCTCTGGCAGCAGCGCCGGCGCGCCGCCCAACTCCTGGAGGTCGCCGCCGAGTACGGCTCCTTCCCGATCGTGCTGGAGGCCGTCCGCGAGTGCCTCCAGGACGTCTTCGACGTCCCCGGTCTGGTCGAGCTGATGGGCGACCTCGAATCCCGCGCCGTCCGGCTGGTCGAGGTCACCACCCCCGAGCCCTCCCCGTTCGCCCGCTCACTGCTCTTCGGCTACGTCGCCCAGTTCCTCTACGAGGGCGACTCCCCGCTCGCCGAGCGCCGCGCCGCCGCCCTCTCGCTGGACTCCCGGCTGCTGTCCGAACTCCTCGGCCAGGCCGAACTGCGCGAACTGCTCGACCCGCAGGTCCTCGCCGACCTGGAGGCCGAACTCCAGCGGCTCACCCCCGAGCGCCGGATCAAGGACGCCGAGGGCGTCGCCGACGCGCTGCGCCTGCTCGGCCCGCTCAGCGAGGCCGAGTTGACCGCCCGCGGCGCCGAACCGCTCTGGGCCCTCGAACTGGAGGCCGCCCGCCGGGTGATCCAGGTCCGGATCGCCGGCGAGCAGCGCTGGGCCGCCATCGAGGACGCCGGCCGGCTGCGCGACGCGCTCGGCACCCCGCTTCCGATCGGTGTGCCCGAGGCCTTCACCGAACCGGTCAAGGACCCGCTGGGTGACCTGCTCGCCCGGCACGCCCGCACCCACGGCCCGTTCACCGCCGCCGAGGCCGCCGCCCGCTACGGCCTCGGCGCCGCCGTGGTCACCGGCACCCTGCACCGCCTCACCGCCAACGGCCGCCTGGTCCAGGGCGAGTTCAGGCCCGTCGAGGGCCATACCACCCCCGTCGAGGGCCACACCGCCCCCGTCGAGGGCCGCACCGCCACCGTCGAGTGGTGCGACGCGGACGTCCTGCGCCGGCTGCGCCGCCGCTCACTGGCCGCGCTGCGCCAGGAGGTCGAACCCGTCCCCCCGCGCGCCCTGGCCGCCTTCCTGCCCCAGTGGCAGCACCTGGCCGGCCACCGGCTGCGCGGCCCGGACGGCCTGCTCCGGGTGGTCGAACAGCTCCAGGGCACCGCCCTGCCCGCCTCCGCCCTGGAGAAGCTGGTCCTCCCGGCCCGGCTCGCCGACTACTCCCCCGGCCTGCTGGACGAGCTGACGGCGGCCGGTGAGGTCGGCTGGGCCGGCGCCGGCGCCTTGCCCGGCAAGGACGGCTGGATCAGCCTGCACCTGGCCGAGAACGCCCACCTGCTGCGCCCCGAACCGGTGCCGCCCACCGTCACCCCAGTGCACACCGCGCTGCTGGAGGCACTGGCCGGCGGCTACGGGCTGTTCTTCCGCCAACTGACCGCCCACCTCCCCGAGACACCCGAGCCGGAACTCGTCGAGGCCCTGTGGGACCTCGTCTGGGCCGGGTACGTCAGCAACGACACCCTGGCCCCGCTGCGCGCCCTGCTCGGCTCCGGCCGGACGGCCGGCGCCACCGCCCACCGGGCCCCCCGGGCCACCCCGCGCG
>NZ_BAAAKJ010000261.1:4604-11097 GCF_039527695.1 Kitasatospora putterlickiae | reverse complement strand
CTGGAGGCCGCCGCCACCGCCGACGTCCCCTTCTACGGCGACCACCAGTCCGGCATCGCCACCCCCGTCCAGGACCGGCTGCACTTCGCCGCCTTCGACGTCTCCTCGTCCGCGACCCGCGACTCGCTGATCAGGATGCTGAAGGAGTGGACCAAGGCCGCCGCCGCGATGACCGGCGGCCGCGAGGTCGGCAGCGGCGCGGCCAGCGGCCTGCCGGAGGCGCCGCCGGACGACACCGGCGAGGCCTTGGGCCTGCCGGCCTCCCGGCTGACCCTCACCATCGGCTTCGGCCCGACCCTGTTCGAGAAGGACGGCGTGGACCGCTTCGGCCTGGGTGCCAAGCGCCCCGAGGCCCTGATCGACCTGCCCAAGTTCAAGGGCGACAACCTCGACCCGCAGCGCAGCGGCGGCGACCTGTGCGTCCAGGCCTGCGCCGACGACCCGCAGGTCGCCGTGCACGCGATCCGCAACCTGGCCCGGATCGGCATGGGCACCGTCAACATCCGCTGGTCGCAGCTGGGGTTCGGCAAGACCTCCTCGACCACCCCGGACGCCCAGACCCCGCGCAACATGATGGGGTTCAAGGACGGCACCCACAACATCGCCGGCACCGACACCGCCAAGCTCGCCGAGCACGTCTGGGTCGCCCCCGGCGAGGGCCCGGACTGGATGACCGGCGGCTCCTACCTGGTCGCCCGCCGGATCCGGATGCACATCGAGACCTGGGACCGCACCTCGCTCAAGGAGCAGGAGGACGTCTTCGGCCGCACCAAGGGCGAGGGCGCCGCGTACGGGCGGACCAAGGAGCACGACGACCCGGACCTCAAGGCGATGCCGGTGGACGCGCACGTCCGGCTGGCCCACCCGGACACCAATGACGGCCACATGATCCTGCGCCGCGGCTTCTCCTTCACCGACGGCACCGACGGTCTCGGCCGGCTCGACGCCGGCCTGTTCTTCCTGGCCTACCAGCGGGACAGCCGCAAGTCCTTCGTCCCGCTCCAGCAGCGGCTCGCGGCCTCCGACGCGCTCAACGAGTACATCCTGCACGTCGGTTCGGCCCACTTCGCCTGCCCCGCGGGCGTCCGCAAGCCCGGCGAGTGGTGGGGCCAGGCCCTCTTCGGCTGAGGCCCCCCACCTGTTTCGCCCGTACCACCTCATCGTCCCCAGGGAGCCAGCGTGTTCGCCAACTACCTGATCGGCCTGCGCGAAGGACTCGAAGCCAGCCTGGTCGTCTGCATCCTGATCGCCTACCTGGTCAAGACCGGCCGCAAGGACCGGCTGCCCCCGGTCTGGGCCGGCGTCGGCGTGGCCGTCGCCCTCAGCCTGGCGTTCGGCGCCGTGCTGCAGTTCGGCTCGACCCAGCTCAGCTTCGAGGCCCAGGAGGCGCTCGGCGGCACGCTGTCGATCATCGCCGTCGCCCTGGTCACCTGGATGGTGTTCTGGATGCGCCGCACCGCCCGCCACCTGAAGTCCGAGCTGCACGGCAAGCTGGACGCGGCCCTCGCCATGGGCACCGGCGCCCTGGTGGCCACCGCCTTCCTGGCGGTGGGCCGCGAGGGCCTGGAGACCGCGCTGTTCATCTGGACCGCGGTGCAGGCCACCGAGGACGGCTACAACCCGATCATCGGCGCGGCGCTCGGCCTGCTGACCGCGGTGGTGCTGGGCTGGCTGTTCTACCGGGGCGCGCTGAAGATCAACCTGGCGAAGTTCTTCACCTGGACCGGCGCCATGCTGGTCGTGGTCGCCGCCGGCGTGCTCGCCTACGGCGTGCACGACCTCCAGGAGGCCGGGTGGCTCGGCGGCCTGCACGATTTCGCCTTCGACATCTCCTCGACCATCCCCAAGGACAGCTGGTACGGCACCCTGCTCAAGGGCGTCTTCAACTTCCAGCCGGACCCGACGGTCCTCCAGGTGGTGGTCTGGCTCGCCTACCTGGTGCCGACCCTGGCCTTCTTCTTCGGCCTCCTCGGCGGCGGCCCGGCCAAGCCGGTCGCCCCGAAGGCCGGCGAGGCCGAGTCGGCCGCCTGAGCGAACGGTTCAGGCCTTCGCGGCACCCCCGATCGCCCCCTCGGCCACCCGCCGGGCGGGGCGATCGGCGTTCGCGGACGCCCCGGCGGCTGACGCGGAGTCAAAGTTCACCTCGCGGCTCTACCCGCGTAAACCCCTTGGGTCCCATGCTGGTTGGCGTGCCCGGGCCGGTTCCCGCCCGGGGGCCTTCCGCCACCCTCCCCGACCCAGGAGTCCCCCATGTCCGCGATGTCCGCCATACCCGCGCCCCGCCGCACCCTGGCCGCCGCCCTCGGCGCCCTGCTGCTCGCCCTCACCGCCCTGCTGACCGGCGCCGGCACCGCCCGGGCCGCCCTGCCGACCCCGGTCACGGCCGCCACCGCCCGCACCTACCTCGCCACCATCGCGGTGACCGCCGAGTCCCACACCACCACCTACGACCGCGCGCTCTTCCCGCACTGGATCACCATCGCCGGCACCTGCAACACCCGCGAGACGGTCCTCAAGCGCGACGGCGTCAACGTCGTCACCGACGCCGGCTGCGCCGCCGTCAGCGGCAGCTGGTTCTCCGTCTACGACAACGTCACCACCACGAGCGCGTCGGCCTTCGACATCGACCACCTGGTGCCGCTCGCCGAGGCCTGGCGCTCCGGCGCCTGGGCCTGGACCACCACCCAGCGCCAGGCCTTCGCCAACGACCTGACCCGCCCGCAGCTGATCGCCGTCTCCGCGAGCTCCAACCGCTCCAAGGGCGACCAGGACCCGTCCAGCTGGCTGCCGCAGGCCTCCTACCGCTGCACCTACGCCCGCGCCTGGGTCCAGGTGAAGTACTACTACGGCCTCACCGTCGACAGCGCCGAGAAGAGCGCCCTCTCCTCGATCCTCAACGGCTGCTGAGGAAACGTTCGCTCGCTGTGACGCACCGGCGCCCCACCGTCACCACGGGGGCGCCGGTGCCCCGTTGCGGCCCGAATGGGCCTACGGTGGAGGAAGAGAACGTCTCGACTTGGGAGCGTGGTCGAGATGGGTACCCCAGCGGACGGTACCCCGGCGGACGAGCGGTCCGAGCGGTTACCGGAGCAGCGGCGGAGACAGAGATCCGCGTGGCGCGAACGCGTCCTCGCCCGGGTCGCCTACCTGCGGGCGCAACTCGACCGGCAGGAGTGCGAGGCCGACAAGGACGACTGCGGGCGGTGGCAGCTGATCGAGGGCGCCCGCCAGTGCCTGGAGAGGGCCACCACGGCGGCGACCGAGAAGCACGGCTGGCGCAAGCTCTGGTCCGGGGCCACCGCCCTGGAGGGCAGCTGGTCGAACGCCCGCTCCGCCGACGTCCTGCTCCTGGAACTCGCCCCCGCCGAGTCGCTGTCCGCCCGCGCCGTCGACATCCTGACCATGGCGCGGCTGCACCTGGGCAAGAAGGACCCGCACACCCTCGCCCTCACCGCGCGGGTCGGATCCAAGGACAAACCCGTCGGCGAGGCGGACCGAAGCCTGCTGGTGCACACCCTCGACGCGGCGTACGCGGCGCTCGACGCCGAGTACGCGCGGGTGCGCAGTCTGCGGAACATCCTCTGGGCCGCCAGCGCCTGCGTCCTGCTCGGCGTGGTCTCGCTGGCCGTCTTCGGCGCCGTCTTCCCCAAGTCGCTGAGCCTCTGCTTCAGCCCGGTTCCCTCCGCCTCGCCGGGGCCGTCGACCGTCCGGATGGTGGTCTGCCCGTCCGGGGAGTACCCGTGGGTCCCGAGCCGGCCGATCCCCGGTGACTACGCCTCGCGGCTGGACATCGTCACCGTCGAGGTGGCAGGCCTGGCCGGCGCGGCGCTGACCGTGATCGGCTCGCTGCGCCGCATCCAGGGCACCAGCGCGCCGTTCATGCTGCCGCTGGCGGCGGCGGCCCTCAAGTTCCCCACCGGCGCGCTCTCCGCGCTGATCGGCCTGCTGCTGATCCGCGGCGCGTTCGTCCCCGGCCTGAGCGACCTCGACAGCCGGGCCCAGGTGCTCGCCTGGGGCGTGGCCTTCGGCGCCGCGCAGCACCTGGTGACGCGGCTGGTCGACGAACGGGCCCAGTCCACCCTGAAGGAGGTCGGGCGACCACCCGGCGGCGACGCCGCGCCGGAGGACACCACCGGCGGCACGGCGTCCCGCGCCGCACCCTGAGCCACAGTGCCCGACAGCACGGCGCCCGCCGGGAGGGATCCCGGCGGGCGCCGCGTGTTCGGAGGGCATCGGCCGTGCCGGTCTTCACCCGAGCGAACCCTCTGAGGTCTAGGCTTCGCGTGGGTGTGCCGGAGGGAGAGTTGCGATGTATCGGATGCGCGAGGCGACGGCCGGGGACGCCGGGTCGATCGCCGGCATGGTTCGGGAGCGGTCGGCGTGGCTTTCGGCCCGTGGGCTCGGGGAGTGCGAGGCAGCGGCCGAGGACTTCGCCGCGCAGGCCGGAAACCCTGACATCCCGGTGTGGGTGCTCGAACATGAGGCAGACGGCGTAGTCGGATGCACGACCGTTCTCGGCACCGAAGCCCTGCCGGCGTGGGGGTTCACCGAAGACGAGCGGGCGGAGTCGTCGTTGTTCCTCGCGACGACGTTCACCCGGCCGAACCCGCATCGCCTCGGCCGTCTGGTGGCGTGGTGGACGCTCGACCGGGCAGCGGTCGAAGGCCGTCTGTGGGTGCGGCGCGGGACTGCTCAGGAGCGGCTCTCCCGGTACTACCAGGAGACGCAAGGATGGACCCTCGCCCGGGTGGTCGACCTCGAAGAGGTGAAGGTGTTCCTTCTGCAACGGCGCGCGGAACGTGTCCCGGCGCTGGCTGACTTGATGGCCGGCCGAGGTCTGTGAGATGCACGTCGGGCCCGGGGAGAGCCTCTCCCCGGGCCCGACGCGTTCAGCGGCCGGTGAGTGCGGAGTCCGCGAGGAGCGCGAACACGACCTCCCGGTCCGCGCGGGAGTCGTCGCGGGTGCGCAGGCGGCCCGCGACGGCCTTCAATTCGACGGGGTCGGCGATCCCGTCCTCGATCAGGGGTGATCCTTGATCAAGGATCCGGTGAATGCGGGCAGGGCCGTGGCGGCGCATCGCGAGTGTCATGACATGCCCGAAGTTCTCCGGGATCGGCGGCCGGGCGATCTGAGGCGGGAGGCCGGCGCGGTCGATGGCCTCGCGAAGGAGTCGCTTGTCACGGCGCCACTCGGTGGGCATCCACTCGCAGAACCGGATCAGGGCCGGGTCGGTGAGAGGGTGCATGGGCCAGATCCCGCGCCGCAGGAGCGGGGCCGCGACGCCGGCCTTCGCCATGAGTGCCGTCTCGGGGACCACGGCCGCCGGCGTGATGCCGCGGTCCACCTCCGCGAGCAGCCCGCGGGCGGTAGGGCCGAGCCATGGTGGAACAGCGAGGTCCGGCCCCGTGGTGCCGTGCGGCCTCTCGGCGGTGGTGAAGGACATGAGCTCTTCGCCGCCGATACCGGTGAACAGGGTTTGGACTCCACGGCTGGACAAGAGGTCGGACAGTCGGTCGATCGCGTCCAGGTAGAGGTCCCCGTACGGGGAGACGTGCCCGGGGCGCGAGTACCGGGAGGTCGGGCCGTAGGGGAGGTGATCCATGGCGGGGACCATGACGTCGCGCCAGGAGGCGCCGATGTGTCCGAGGATCACTGCTCGGCGGTCGGTCTGCTGCTCGCCGCGTTCACCGTCGAGGATGACGGTCCCGGCGGTGACGTGATGGCCCGGATGTGCGGCGAGGGCGAGGGCGACGTTCGTGGAGTCGAGGCCCCCGGAGAGCTGAACGCCGGTGCTGGCGCCTTTCCAGGGGTGCCGGGCGATGACGTGACCGAGTAGTCGGGTGAACGCGGGGACGGGGTCGGCGTCGACCTGGAGGGTCCGGGCGCGGGTGTGCTCGGCCGGCTCCGGGAGACGGAGGACGAGTGTGCCGTCCTGGGCGAGGTGGACAGCGGCCCGTTCGGTCAGGAGGTGGACTCCCCGCCAGAACGTCGCGGGCGTGTACCGGGTCCGCAGGGACACGCGGCGGGTGATCTCCAGCAGGTCGAGGCCGGTGTCGGTGGCTTGCTCGCGCACGGTGAGCAGGTCCCACGATCCGTAGAGCGCGCCGGCTCTGGTGGTGAGGTAGATCGGCGCTGTGCCGGCGGTGCCGGTGGTGATCTCGGCGGTGCCGGTCCGAGTGGTTTCGACGGTGATTCAGTCGTCGCGTTCGGCCCGGGCCGCAGCGAGGGTGGAGTCATAGGTCTCGGCGTCGATCAGGACGGGGAAGGCGCCGGATTTGTCGGATCCGGTCACCGTAGCGCTTGTGATGAGTGCGGTTCGGGTGCCGTCGGTGATCGCCCGGGCGTCGGTCATCGGATGGTCGTACGGCTCGGCCCACGAGGGGCCGCACCGCCACCCGCTTCTTGACCATTGCCACGGGTAGCGGGAGACGTCGGACGGGTCCAACCGGAGGTTGAGCATTGCTCCCCTGTCCACAGGATGAGAGTGAGGAC
>NZ_BAAAKJ010000261.1:2725-4554 GCF_039527695.1 Kitasatospora putterlickiae | reverse complement strand
AGCCGGTGTGCTCAGACCTCGAAGGAGTCGTAGGTCTGTGGGGCGTCGCTGCTGCCGCCCTTCTTCTTGTACTCGTAGCGGTCGGTGGTCTCAGTGACGTAGACCTCGGGGTCGCCGTCGAACAGGCCCTCGATGACTTCGTTGAGGGCCGTCGTGGTGACGGTGGTCATGGCTCTGCTCCCTTCGCTGGTGCCATGGCGGTGCGATGGTTCGGCACCCCGCGCCGTGAGACCGGGAGGTGCGGGCGGGGTGCCCGGGTCCGGCGGTTCTTGCCGGCACCGTGTCCGCCCCGGTTGGGTGTGCCGTCTGGGCCGGGACGGAGGTCCGTCGTGCTCCCCGGCGGGGAGACGCATGAACAGCGCTGTGTGACAAATCGGGAACTTAGTGTGACGCAATGCCGGGAAGGGGGACCGCGTGTCCCCCTCACCCACCGTGTCCCCCTCGCTACCCGTCGGAAGGGCTGTCTCCCGATCACGGGCCGCCCTACGGTGGGAGAGCCGCCGTCACCGGGTAGCTCACCACTGCCCGGTGGCGGCGCTCAGCGGAGGAGAGGCACATGTCCGAACTGCCCGAGGAACTATCCACCGGTGAGCGCATCCGCGTTCTGCGCGAACGACGTGGGATGACGCGGCCCGTCCTGGCCGGCCTGGTCGGCCGGAGCACGGACTGGCTGAAGAAGATCGAGAGCGGCGTGAGGCCGCTCTCCTCGCACAGCTTGTTGTTGAAGGTCGCCCTCGCCCTGCATGTCAGCGACCTCGCAGTGATCACCGGCCCGTCCGAGACCGCACAGCCCGTCAACACCGGTCGCCTGTTCCATCCGGCGTCGGCCGCCGTGTGGGCGGTGCTCCTGGAACGCGGCACCCGTCCGCCGGTCGCGTTGCCGCCTGGGACATCGGCCGCCGACTACGCGGCCGAGGTCGATGCCGGGTGGAAGCTCTGGCACAAGGCGGCGAACAATCGAACCGACGTCGGCCACATCGTCCCTGACCTGGTTCGCCACGGCGAAGCCCTCACCTGGGCCGCCACTGGGGAGGAGCGGCGAGCCGCGCTGGTGGCCCTCGCCGCCGCGTACCGGCTCGCCCAACAGGTCATCGCCTACATCGGGCCGGCCGAGGCTGTGTGGATGCTCGGTGACCGGGCGATGGCCGCAGCGGCCGAAGCCGACGACCCTGTCGCCATGGGATCCGCAGCGTGGAACCTCGCGAACACCATGCGCGCCGTGGGCGAGCACGAAGGTGCGATGATGTTGGTCACCACCGCAGCCGACCGCCTCCGTCCGCACCTTGCCGAGGCGCCGCCACAGTGGCGAGGCCTGTACGGCGCGCTGCACCTGCACGCCTCGGTCACCGAAGCCCGCGACGGCCGCGACGGCTCCGCGTGGAACCATTGGGACACCGCCGACCAGGTCGCGAAGTCCCTCCCGACCGGATATGCCGAACTCTCCACTGTCTTCGGCCGGGCGAACGTCGACCTCCACGCGGTCAGCATCGCCACCGAACTTCGCAGCTCAGGCAGAGCTCTTGCCCTCGCGGACGAGATCGACCCCGACGCGATCCCCTCGACCGAACGCCGTACCCGCCTGTGGGTGGACACGGCCCGCTCTCACCTGGACCGGGGCGACCGCACGGCAGCGCTCCATGTCATGGGCGTCGCGCTCAAGATCAGCCCGGAGACGGTGAGGTTCACCCCGCAAGCGCGGTCGGTCGCGGCCGACCTCTGGCGCAAGGCCCCCCGTTCGATGCGACAGGAGGCTTTGGAGCTGGCCGAGACGGTCGGCATCCTCACCGGAGCCTGAGCCACAGTGCCCGACAGCACGGCGCCCGCCGGGA
>NZ_BAAAKJ010000261.1:0-2696 GCF_039527695.1 Kitasatospora putterlickiae | reverse complement strand
GCGGGCGCCGCGTGTTCGGAGGTGGTGGGTGGTGGCTAGTTGCTCTTGATGGCGCTCAGGATGTCCATCCGGGCGGCGCGGCGGGCGGGCCAGAGGGCGGCGAGCAGGCCGATCACGGCGGCGGTGGCCAGGAAGAAGGCGATCCTCCCGGGCGGGACGACCAGGGTGATGTTCTTGAAGGTGTCCGCCAGGGTGCGGGTGCCGGCCCAGGCGGTGACGATGCCGAGCAGGACGCCGACCGCGCCGCCGAACAGGGCGATCATCAGCGACTCCAGGCGGATCATCCGGCCGATGCCGCGGCGGTCCAGGCCGATCGCCCGCAGCATGCCGATCTCCCGGCGGCGCTCGAACACGGACATCGCCATGGTGTTGATGACGCCCAGCACGGCGACCACCACGGACATGCCCAGCAGGCCGTACATGACGTTCAGCAGGGAGGTCACCAGCTTGCTGTTCTCCGCCTTGATGTCCTTCTCGCCCATGACGCTGATCAGCGGGTTGCCGCCGGTGGCGTCGCGCAGCGCCTGCTTGAGCGCGGGGGTCGCGCCGTCGGCGCCCTTGACCAGGACCTTCTTCGGGCCGGAGCCGACGGCGGCGTGCGCGCCGACCACCTGCTCGGGGGCGAGGATCCCGGCGACCTCGGTGTTCTGCTCCACCAGGCCGCCGACGGTCAGGGTGCCGCGGCCGCCGTCGGGGTAGGTGATGTCGAGCGTCGAGCCGACCGCCAGGTCGTTGCGCTCGGCGAAGCCGGTGGTGGCGAGCAGCTTGCCCTGCTGGAGGGAGTCGGCGGCGCCGTCGGTGACCTTGAGGTCGACCAGCTGGTCGAAGGTGGCGGCGTCCACGGCGGTCAGCCAGGTGGTGTCGCCGTCGGCGACGGCCTTCACCTTCACCTCGCGCACCGCGCTGACCATGGTGACCCCGGCCGTCCGGGCGATCCTGCCGGAGAGCTCGGGGGAGAGCGCGGAGCCGTTCGTCATGGCGACGGCGTAGTCGGCCTTCAGGTCGACCTCGGTGGCCTCGTCGACGGCCTTGTTCACCGAGGCGCCGACCACGGTCAGCGCGGTGATCAGGGTGACGCCGATGGTGAGCGCGGAGGCGGTGGCGGCGGTGCGGCGCGGGTTGCGCACGGCGTTCTCGCGGGCCAGCCTGCCGGGCGTGCCGAACAGCCCGCGCAGCGCCGGTGCGAACAGCGCGATCACCGGGCGGGACAGCAGCGGGGTGAGCACGAAGACGCCGATCATCAGCGCGCCCGCGCCGAGGGCCACCACGTTGACCTCCTTGGCGGCCGCGCCGCCGAGCAGGGCGGCGACGCCGACCGCGGCGAAGAACAGTCCGATGACGTTCCGCACCAGCAGGGACTTCTGGGTGGCCGGCTGCTCGGCCGAGCTCATCGCGGCGATCGGGGCGATCCGGGAGGCGCGCAGCGAGGGCAGCCAGGCGGCCAGCACGGTGACCACGGTGCCGACGAGGAGCGAGGCGATCACCGTGGAGGGGGCGATCACCAGCGGACCGGTGGGCATGCCGGTGTCCAGCGAGCCGATCACCGACTGCAGCCCGGCGGCGATGCCGATGCCGGCGACCAGGCCGCCGACCGAGGCGGTCAGGCCGACCAGCACGGCCTCGGCCAGCACGGAGAGGGTGATCTGCTTGCGGCTGGCGCCGACGGCGCGCAGCAGGGCCAGTTCCTTGGTGCGCTGGGCGACCAGCATGGTGAAGGTGTTGGCGATGATGAAGACGCCGACGAAGAGCGCGATGGCGGCGAACATCAGCAGGGCGGTGGACATGCCCTTGGTGCCGGCCTCGATGAGGCGGTCCTGCTCGTCGGCGAGTTCGCGGCCGGTGCGGGCCTCCAGGTCGTCGGAGGCGGGCAGCGTCCGCTTGACGGCGGCGAGCAGCGCGGTGTCGTCGGCGCCGGGCGCGCCCTTGACGTCGATCTCGGCGAACCGGCCCGGGGCCAGGTAGAGCCGCTGGGCGGTGGCGGTGTCGAAGGCGGCGAGCGAGCCGCCGGAGAGCACCCGCGGGTCGTTGGTGGTCACGATGCCGGTGAGCTTCAGCTCCATGACCGGCCCGTTGATGGCGACGCGCACGGTGTCGCCGACCTTGTAGTCGCCCTTCTCGGCGGTCTTGGCGTCCAGCGCCACCTCGTCGGAGGTGCGCGGGCCGCGGCCGTCGACCAGCGGGAAGCGCGGGTCGGTGCCGTCGGCGCCGGGGACGTAGTTGGTGCCGGTGGTGGCGAAGCCGCTGCCGATCAGCGCGCCCTTGCGGTCGGCGATGCCGGCGAAGCCGCTGACCACGCCGCGGGCCTCGGCGGCGCCGGGCAGCGCGGCGATCGCCTTTCGGGTGTCCTCGGTGAGGGAGGGGCCGCCGGAGGTCTGGTCGCCGTCGTCGTACCCCTTGCTGACGGCGGTGCCGTCGCTGACGGTGACGGCGATGTCGGTGTAGCTCTTGGCGCTCTGGGAGCGCATGGCGTTGCCGAAGGTGTCGGTGAAGACGAGGGTGCCGGCCACGAAGGCGGTGCCGAGCAGGACGGCGAGCGCCGTCATCAGCAGTCGGGCCTTGTGGGCCAGCACGTTGCGCAGTGCGGTGCGGTACATGGGGTGGTGTCAGTCCTGGGGGTGGTGGGGACGGCGGCCGGTTCGCGGCCGGGGCGTGCGGCGGACGCGGCGCGTCAGCTGGTGCGGCCCTTGGCGTCGAAG
>NZ_BAAAKJ010000260.1:22398-47733 GCF_039527695.1 Kitasatospora putterlickiae | reverse complement strand
CGGCGATGTCGGCGTAGGTGTACTCGAAGGCCTCGCGCAGGATGTACACCGCGTGCTCCGTGGGCGTCAGCCGCTCCAGGACCACGAGCAGGGCGGCCGCCAGGTCCTCCGCCCGCTGTACGTCGGCCTCGGGGTCGCTGCCGGTGTCGACGGGCTCGGGCAGCGAGGGGCCGAGCGAGGTCTGCCGACGGGAGCGGGCCGACTGGGCCACGTTGAGGGCTAAGGACCGTCCCGTAACTACGGTGTGGACTTCACGCCTCGGACATGGACCACCCGGTCGGGTTCGCCCAGGCCAGCGCGGTTGATCCGGCCACGTCCGCGGTCGACGCCCTCGGCTGCGAAACGTTCTTGCAGCTCAGGTGGGGCGAGCGGTGTCTCGAAGCCTTCACTGAGGCCTCTTCCGTTGTCGGCGTACTCGTAGCGGAGGGCGTAGGTAGCTGCCGTCGGCGATGGTCGTGGCATTGCCGACGGCGGCCTTGGCACCGGATTCCTCCCATGCCTTGCAGTCGTTGCGGTTGCCCGGGAGCGGGCGGCCGACGATGACAACCCGGCGGGAATGAGCGTCGATGACGACCTGGTGGTTGGTGGAGTATCTGTAGTTCTTGGACGGCTCGGCGATGGTGTGGTCGCGGGTGGGGACCAGGGTGCCATCGACGATCAGCACGGTGTCCTTGCGGAACCGCCGGCGGGGCTTGAGCGCGAGCAGCGGGCCGACGTGGTCGATGATCCGGTCGGCCGCCGATTTGGACACGCCGAACAGCGGGGCGAGCTGGCGCAGTGTCAGGTTGGTGCGCCAGTAGGCCGCGACCAACAGGACCCGGTCTTCAAGAGACAGGCTCCAGGGTCGGCCCGGCCGCACTCTGTCGGCGCCCTCGCGGCGCAGTACCGTCATTAGCTTGCGGAAGTCGCGGGCGCTCAGCCCGCTGAACGGGGCTATCCAGGAAGGCTCCGACGCCGTGATCACACCAGCCACAGCAAGATCATCTCATCCGCGACCAGCAGTTACGGGACAACCCTTAGGCCGGCCGTCGTTGCATGGCGTCGGCGATGACCGCCGTCACGAACTTGTGGACGGCTGCCGTGGCCGGCGGGCCGGAGTCGCGGTCGGTGAACAGGAGATGCCCGCCGCCGACCAGGGAGAGGGTGAGCGAGTCGATGTCGGCGTCGGCCGCGATGCGGCCCAGTTCGCGCTCGTCGGACAGATAGGCGGAGATCGCGGTCGCGGCCTGGGCGAGGATGGCGATGCCGCCGCCGGGCATGGCCTCCCGCAGCCGCGCGCGCAGCTCGTCCCGGAAGGTGATGAGCGGGATGATCGCCACCGGAATCGGTCCGAACAGGCTGATCAGCGCGTTGGTGAGGTTGTCGGCCGGCACGCCGGTGCCGGCGGACTCGCGCAGCGCACTCGCCTGCGTGTCGAGCTGCGTGAGCCGATCGAGCACGAGGTCGGTGAGGAAGGCGTCGAAGTCGGTGAAGTGCCGATGCAGGACGCCTTTGGCGCAGCCCGCCTCGTCGGTGACGGCCCGGCTGGTCAGCCCGTTCGCCCCGTCCCGCAGAAGTACGCGTTCGGCGGCGTCGAACAGTTGCTGGCGCGCGTCGCGAAGGTGCACCCCGGTCGGCACTCACAGCTCCTCTCGCGGGTCGCCCGCCGGTACGCTTGTTCGGTGGGCGAACGCCCACTCAAGTGGGCGCGTACCCATCTTATCGCGAGAGCGCCGCCGAGGAGCGTCCGGGTTCCGGTCACGCCGGTGCGGACGGACGCGTCCGCACCGGCGGTGGACCGGTCGACGCCGGACTCGGCCGCGCGGGTGCGCCCCCTGGTCGGTACGGGCCGGGAGCCGCGTCATTCCTCCAGGAACCTGGAGGGCTTCGGGTCGAGTTGGTGGGCGCGGGCGCTCCTCATGACGTACTGGCCGTAGGGCGAAGCCTTCATCTCGGCGCCGAGCCGGTAGCAGGCTTCCGCGTCGATGAAGCCCATGTACATGGCGACCTCCTCGACGCAGCCGAGACAGATGCCCTGACGGTGCTGGATGTCCCGGACGAACCTGCCCGCGTCGAGCAGGGACTCGTGGGTTCCTGCGTCCAGCCAGGTGACGCCCCGGCCGAGCCAGACCAGATCGGCACGCCCCTCGGCCAGGTACGCACGCAGGACGTCGGTGATCTCCAATTCGCCGCGTGCGGAGGGCCGCAGGCCCCGCGCGAGGTCCGTCACGGTGTCGTCGAAGAAGTACAGGCCCGGGATCGCGAGGTTGGAACGCGGATGCTCGGGCTTCTCCTCGATGGAGACGAGCTGGCCCTTCGCGTCGATCTCGGCCACGCCGAAGCGCTGGGGCTCGGCGACCTGGTGGCCGAAAAGCGCGCACCCGCGCAACTCCCGCACGGTTCTGCGCAGCAGGGAGGGCAGTTTGGCGCCGTGGAAGAGGTTGTCGCCCAGGATCAGAGCGCAGTCCTCGCCCTTGATGTGCCGGGCGCCGACGCGGAAGGCGTCGGCGATTCCCCGCGGCTCCTCCTGGGGGGCGTAGTCGATGCGCATGCCCAGTCTGCTGCCGTCCCCGAACAGCCTGCGGAACAGCCCGATCTCCGCGGGCCGGGCGATGATGAGGACGTCGTCGATACCCGTGAGCATGAGCACCGACAGCGGGTAGTAGACCATGGGCTTGTCGTAGACCGGAGCCAGCTGCTTGGAGCCCACGAGGGTGAGGGGCAGCAGCCGTGTCCCGTTCCCGCCCGCCAGGAGGATGCCCTTCATCGGGTCGAAGCCGTGGGAGGCTTCCTGTAGAGAGCCTGCCAGAGGTAGCTCCACGGAAGGGCGCGGCTGTCGCCGACGCACTCCCAGGCGTCGCCCGGCCGGTAGCCGTCGATGAAGGCGGGTACCGCGGCCTGCACCGCCTGGCTGTCGTGGATGTCCACCAACTGCCTGAGGGGACCGTTCTCCAGGGCCATCTGCACGGCCTCCTGGCCCTGCAGATAGCCGTCCAGGCTCTGATCGATGTACTTGCCCACCGGGTTCTTCACGTAGAAGGCGGAGCAGGTCTCGTCGATCAGTTCGAGATAGGCGCGCACGGTGTCCGGGCTCATCTCGGTCATCGAGTGGATGTTGATGCACAGGTCGAAGCGCTCGGACTTCAGGGCGTCGCGGTCCAGGCTGTCGACCGGGATGAACTCGATCAGCTTGAATTGCGCCTCGTCGAGAGCCCGGCGCAGGTAGGCCTTGCTCAGCTCAAGCGTGTTCTTCAGGTCGACGATGCGGTAGCCGGAGATGTCGTGGTTGGACATGATCATGTGACAGGTGCGCCCGTAGCCGGCTCCGATCTCCAGGATCCTGGCGCCGCTCAGGTCCATCCCGCGTTCGATGAAGCCGACTTCGAACGTCGCCTGCAGGTAGTCCAGGCACAGCGACTCGCCCTCGCACCGCACGGTGATCGGGTCGCCGATCTCCCGGTTGGGGGTTCGCCGGATCCTCTCCCGCTCCTCCGGGCTCAGGAGCATGCCGAGGTGGTAGGTCAGTGTCTTCAGGTACCGGACGCCGTTGGTCGTCGGGTCCCAGAGGGACAGCTTGTAGTTCCTCGGGTCGGATTTGAGGTTCGTCAGATCGACGGCGGCGTCCTCGGTGATGAAGCGGTTCTGTATCCGCTCCCACTGACGGCTGGCCTGAAAGATCTGGTCCATTCCACTCCACCTTCGGTGTGAATACGTGTCCGGTCGGTTCGGTCCGCCTGGCGCGCGTTTCTGCTCGGGCGACCGCCTGGCGCGCACGGTTCGCCGTGCTGCGCGGTCAGTGCGGGTGCGGTCCGGTCCGCACCCCGCTGAACGTTTCGCGGAGCAGGTCGGCGAACTGCTCCGGTTGCTCCTGGAAGCCGGTGTGCCCCGCGGGGAAGGCCTCCAAGGGGGTGTCGAGCCGGTCGGCGAGTGCCGCCGCCGTCCGGTGGTAGAGCTGATCCCGGGAGGTCCTCCCACCGGCGACCACGATCGGGACGGACGTTGCGCGGAGGGCGTCGAGGTCGGGCCGGTACCGCGTGGTGGGCTGGAGGATGTATCCGAAGAAGCGGTCGAGGATGGCCCGCGCCTCCGGCGGCGCGGTGTACGACTCGGGGGCCGGCGCCTGCCCGGCGGGGCGCGGCGGGGCGAAGCCGATACCGGTCAGAGCCGTGTACTTGCGCAACGCCGTGTCCCGGTGGCCCGCGGCGTAGTCCCGGCACAGGTCGTCGATCGTGGCGCGCACCTGCTCGACGTCGGGCAGCAGCTCGGTCACCGGCGGCTCATGGGCCACCAGGGTGCGTACGGCCTCCGGATGCCGGGTGGCCAGGGCGAGGCCGGTGGTGGCTCCGCCGCTGTTGCCGAACACGTGCGCCGGCCCGGAGCCGAGGGCGGACACCAGCCGCTGGACGTCGTCCGCGATGAGCTCGGGCGCCGCCGCCTGGCTCGGATCGGCGAGGGTGCTGCGCAGGATGCCGCGGGGGTCGTAGGTCACGACGGTGAAGTCCGTGCCGAGCAGCGCCGCGAGTGCCGTGAACCCCCTGCTGCCCATGGGCGAGCCGATCATCAGGAGCAACGGGCCGGAGCCGCGGATCTCGTAGTACAGACGTGCCCCCGGCACGTCCAGAGTGTGGGTCGTGGGGCCCGTGTTCGCCATGCTCAATGCTTCCTCACCTTGTCCTCGCAGCGGCTTGCGCTGCACTCTCGGGGGGTGCTCCCGCGGTCGAGCCGGTCAGTACGCCTCCTTCGCGTTCACCCAGTCCGGTGCGTACCGCTCGCCGGGCACGGGCTGGTAGTGGTCCCACCGGGGCTCGCCGCCGGCGGGGGTGTCGCCGAGCACCACGACGCGCAGGCCCCAGCGGCGTTCGGCGTAGTCGTCGATCGCGTAGTGCTGCGTGACCCTGTTGTCCCAGATCGCCACGTCGCCCGGCTTCCAGTGGTGGCGGCAGGTGAACTCCGGGGAGGTGGCGAAGCCGTGGAGGTACTGCAGGAGCGAGTCGCTCTCGTTCCGGCTCAGCTGCGCGATGTGCGAGGTGTGGGCCCGGTTGACGAACAGCGCCCGGCGGCCCGTCTCCGGGTGGACGCGCACGACGGGGTGCTCGGCCCTGCTGTCCAGCCCCGGAATGTGGATGGCGTGGATGGCGGTGAGGCCGTCGAGCAGGTCGCGCAGCGGCGCGGACAGCCCCTCGTACGCCAGGTACTGGTTGGACCACATCGTGTCGCCGCCCTGCGGCGGGCCGTCGATGATCTGCAGAACGGTTCCGATGGGCGGATTCGGGGCGTAGGTCATGTCGGTGTGCCAGATCGGAATCTTGCCGTTCTGCTCCGAGTCGATGACCTGGATCTGCGGATGCCCGTCCAGGTGGGGCAGGTAGGCGTGTTCCTCCAGCGCGCCGAACCTGCGGCCGAAGGCGATGCGCGACTCCGGCGACCAGTTCTCCTGGCCCGGGATGACGATCACCAGGTACTTCAGCAGCAGCCGGTGCAGTTCCGCGAACTCCGCGTCGGTGATCTCCTCCAGCCGCACGCCGCGGATCTCGGCTCCCAGGGCGCTGGTGAGCGGCCGGACTTCGAAGGTCGTTGTGAGGGCGTCTGACATTTCTCAGCTCTTCTTTCCGCTGTCTCGGCTGTCTCGACGTGCCTGTGGCGCGCTCCCGGGCAGGTGCCCGGTAAGCGGTGGTGCGGTGAACGACCGCCCTCGGAGGTCGGGCAGGACCCCCAACTGGACGAGCCGGTCGAGCGTGCCGAGCGGGCGGATGCCGAAGCCCGACATGTTGTACGTCGTCAGATGGTTCAGACGGCTGCTCCTGGCGGTTCCCCGCATGAGCCGCCGGCCCAGGACCCTGCCACCGAGTGAGGTGCTGGTCATCATGCGCGCCGCGTTGTGGCTCATGGTGTGCACGGCCCGGATCCTGCTCATCCGGTCGTTCTCGTAGCCGCGCAGCGCACCGTCGACGGCGGCGCCGTCGGCGAGGTCGACGGCCGCGAGCCGGGCCGCGAGGACCTCGGCGTCACCGATCGAGGTGTTCATCCCCTGGGCCGCCAGCGGGTGGACGACGTGGGCCGCCTCCCCGAGCAGGACGAGGCCGGGCCGGACGAGCGACGGGGCGCGGTAGCACCAGACCGGGATGAACCGGTGGTGTTCCAGGTTCCCCCGGAGCAGCTCGGCGATCGGGGCCAGCGCGGGCACCTGGCCGACGAGCCGCTCGCACCACCGCCGCAGCTCGGCCGGGCTCGCCTGGCGGAGCTCGTCCGTCCGCACCTGGACGTAGACCCGGATCCGCGCGTCCGGCAGCGGGTAGACCATGACCAGGCCGCGGTCCGTGGCGTGGGCGGACACCTCGTCGCCGACCGGCAGGGTGCCGGGCAGTTCGAAGGAGAGCAGCCGGTGGTCGTAGGCGACGGGTGCGGCGTCGATCCCCGCGAGCTTGCGCAGGCGCGAGGACATGCCGTCGGCCGCCACGACGAGTCCGGCCCGGATGTCGAGGGCCGTGCCGCGCGCGACGGCGCGCACCCCGCGGATCCGGCCCCCCGCGTCCCTGCTGAGGTCCTTGACCAGGACGCCGCGGCGCAGACCTACCGTCGGGCCGAGCGACTCGGCCATGCACTCCAGGATCGTCGAGTAGTCGTGGGCGAGCATCCAGGGCCGTTCGCCGCCGAGCGCCGCGAAGTCCATGGCCATCAGCTCCTGGCCGCGGGCGGTGCGGGCGACGAGCCGCCTCAGCCGAACCGCTCGTCTGGCCTCAAGGCGGCCGAGTACGTCCCACGTGTGCAGGGAGTTCAGGGAACCGGGCTGGAGCACCTCGCCCTTCCAGAGCGGGGGCTGGGTCGGCCGCTTGTCCAGGAGGGTCACCTCCAGGCCCAGCCGGCCGAGGGCGCAGGCCGCCGCCAACCCGGCGACCCCGGCGCCGCAGACGACCACGTCGGTGTCCACCCGGTGGTCCGCACCGTGATCGGTCGTCACAACGCCTCCCGCTCCGCCACCGGGCGGGCGGTGAGCGCGCTCCGGTAGGCGCCCAGCGCCCTGAGCGCCAGGCCGTTCCCGATCAGGCCGTCCACGTAGTAGGCGAGGCGCCGGATGTGCAGGCACACCGGGCTCGTCTCCCAGAGGCCGTCGTCCCGCTGCGCGGACATGATCCACTCCGCCGCCCTGCGGAGCCGTTCGTCCTCGGCCGGCAGACCGGCGGCGAGCAGGCCGCGCAGTGCCCAGGCGGTCTCCTCGACGGTGCCCCGGGACGGATCGTCGCCGAGCGTGCCGGTCTCGCCCGGTCCCCATGAACCGTCGGCCAGCTGGGCGTTCAGGAGGGCCTCGCGGGCGCGCCGGGCGGCCGGGGCGTCGCCCGATCCGGCGCGGGCGAAGGCCGCGAGCGCCGTGGCGGTCGCCGAGGTGAGGCCCCGGTACCACAGGCCCTCGTAGGTGCCGTCCGGGCGCTGGCCGCTGGGGAGCCAGTCCAGGGCCTTGACGATCCTGGGATCGGTGCGGGGCAGGCCGCCGTCGAGCAGCGCTTCGACGCACTGCGCCGTGATGGCGGGGCAGGGGCCGTCATTGGAGAGCGTGGTGTCCGGGACGAAGGTCCCCCACGAGCCCCTGCCGTCCTGTCGCGACAGCAGCCAGTCCAGGCCGCGGCGCAGTTGCCCCCCGGGCTCGGCGGCGCCGGCGGGCGTGAGCGCGGCCAGCACGTTGGCGCTGTCCAGGAAGTTCGGCCAGCCGCGGCGGCCCTCCCACCCCCATCCGCCGGGCGGCGCGCCGTAGACCGGGAACGCCCGGTCCTGCTGGCACCCGCGCAGCCACTGCCGGGCCCGGACCAGCCGCGGGTCGTCGGTGTAGCCGGCGTCCGCCAGGCCGCGGGCGACGTAGGACCCGCCGATCAGGTCGAGCCCCTGCATGATGTGCCAGGAGCCGTCGGGCGCCACGTTCGACCGGAGGTAGTCGACGGTGGGGGAGACCATGCGTTCCGGGGCCTCGGCGAGGCACAGGCCGATGCACACCACCGAGACGAGCCAGTTGTCCCCGCCGTACCCGCCGCGGTCGTTCTCCCCGCGCTCCACCTCCCGGAGCAGGCGGAGCGCGGTCGGCCGGGCCAGCCGGTGCAGCAGCCGTCCGGCCCCCTTCGGGGGGCTGTGGTGGGCCTGGATGAAGGCCATGGCCACCATCGGCGCGAGCCGGAAGGACAGCCGGGGCCGCCAGATCCGCCGGGGCAGCAGGAGCAGCTCCAGCGGGATGCGCCGGGAGCCGCGCATGTCCCGCAGCCCGGCCAGCGCCAGGAACGTCGTGGCCATGTGGGCCATCCCGGGGTCGGCGAGCGCCTCGATGCCGCCGAGCGATTCGAACAGCTCCAGAGCGCGCCGCGTAGGCTCCTCGGTCGGCTGCGGAGCCACCAGCCGCAGGGCGGACGCCGTCACCACGGTGGGCACCAGCTGTGACGCGGAGCCCGGCACTCCGCCCCAGCCGCCGTCGGCGTTCTGGGCGGACACGAGCCAGGCGGTTCCCCGCTCGATCAGGTCGCGCGAGCGCGCGGGGTCGGCGAGGTGCAGGGCGACGATCGCACCGGCGGTCCCCAGGACGGCGGTGGGGCGGCGGTTCGGCCAGGAGCCCTCCGGACGCTGTGTCGCGAACAGAGCCTCCGCGGCGCGTGCGATCGATGCCTCGACCCGGTTGTCCATGTCTGAGCACACAGCGAACGGTCCTCCTCAGGACAGCGGCGCCGGCGCGGTCGCCGCGGCCTCATCAGGGTGCGCGGTGGCGCCGTGCGGGAATTCGTACCGGGAACGCATGGCCTGCTGGGTGCCGAGCGTGAGGGCGAGCAGCGGGACGAGGACCGCGATCACGACGGGGCCCCCGAAGCCCGGCACCAGCAACGCGGCCGCGAGCACCATCCGCTCGATGACCAGGACCTCGTGCGACCGCAGGGCGACCCGTGCCGAGGGCTCGGGTCCGGCCGCGCGCAGCAGGCCGAAGGCGACCCCGCCGAGGCCCGCCGCGATCAGGAGCGTCACGAGGCCGCCCGTCCGGCCGCCCGGCATGGTGAGGAGCCCCACCGCGGCCGCGGACACGGCGAGTGCGTAGAGCCCCGCCGCCGTCCGGACGGCCGTCCGGAGCCCGTGCCGGACCGCGAAGGTGGCATAGCCGCCCGCGCGGTCACCGGAGACGTCGCGCAGCGTCCCGACCAGATTGGACGCGGCGTCGTGCGCCCAGAACACCGGTACGAAGACGAGCACCTTGAGCGGCGGGTACGCCGAGGCCGTCATCGCCCCGAAGACGAGAGCCGCACCGGTCAACGACCCGCGGACGAGGTTGCCCAGCAGCCCCTTGGCCTTGAACAAGCCGTTGTAGGCCATCGCGCCGCCGATCCCGGCGGCGGCCACGATGAGGCTCCGGTAGTTGCGCCCAGCACCGTGCCGCACCAGACCGCCGTCCGGGGGCGGATCAGCCCCGAGGGGATGGGCCGCTGCGGCTTGCTGATCGCGTCGAGCTCGCGGTCGAGGTAGTCGCCGAGGTAGTGCGCCGCGACCCAGATCAAGGTGGGCACCGCCCACGCCGCCGCCAGCTGGGCGACGCCGTGCCGGCCGGCGGCGACGGCGTGTCCGGCCACGCCGACCAGGCCGATGTACCAGAGGGTGTAGGGCCGCCACGTCCGCACGTGGGCG
This sequence comes from Kitasatospora putterlickiae, assembly GCF_039527695.1. NCBI lineage: Bacteria > Bacillati > Actinomycetota > Actinomycetes > Kitasatosporales > Streptomycetaceae > Kitasatospora > Kitasatospora putterlickiae. The sequence goes on along the minus strand of NZ_BAAAKJ010000260.1, from coordinate 38,112 downwards.
GTGAGCGTCCTGCGCAGTCGGCGCCCGCGCACGTCAGGCGCTCCTTCCGGAGGGACGGCGCGTGCCGCCGCTGGTCCCGGTCTCGTCGGGCGTCCAGGGCCGGTCGGGGACCGTGCCGATGGTGTTGCGCAGGGTGCCGATCCCCGCTATCGACACCTCGACCTGATCGCCCACCGACAGCGGCCCCGAGCCCCCGGGGGTGCCGGTGAGGATCACATCGCCGGGGAGCAGCGACATGTGTCGGCTCACCACCGCGACGACCTCGTGCACGGACGTGATCAGGCCGCGGGTGCCGCCGTCCTGCCTGGTCGCGCCGTTCACCCGGCAGGTGATCCGCAGGTCCGCGGGGTCCAGGTCGGTGGCCAGCCAGGGGCCCAGCGGGGTGAAGCCGTCGAAGTGCTTGGCCCAGACGGGCGGGTGGCCGGTCGGTTCCTCCGGGGCTCGGCGCGCGTATCCGGTGAGGTCGTTCGCGCACGTGTATCCGGCCACGACCTCCGCCGCGCGCTCCGGCGGGACGTTCTTGGCGGCTGCTCCGATCACCACCGCCAGCTCGGCCTCGTGCCGCAACTCCCAGGCGGCTCCCGGGTGGCCCACCGGGGCTCCGTGGCCGACCAGCGTCGAGGGAGGCTTCATCACGACGGCGCAGGAGGCGGGGTCCGCCGGGCGCCCGCGGCCGCCGGCCGCTGTCCCGTCCGCCGCGTAGTTGAGCGCGACACAGGCGATCTTGCCGGGCTCGGCGGGCGGCAGCAGTGTGACCTCGCCGAGCGGACGCGCCCGCCCGGCGCGGTCGACCCAGCCGCGGCCGGGGCCGTCGTACCGTACGGGCACGACGAGTCCACCGTTCCCGTCGTGCTCGACGCGCCCGTATCCGCTCCGGCCGTGGTCGACGAATCTGCAAATCAACACTTGTGTGCTCCCGTTCACCAGTGCAGACGGTGGGTCCTACCAGGCGACCGGCAGCTCTTCGAGCCGAAGCGTGACGTGCCCGCCCCGCCAGCTCAGGCTCTCCGGCGGCGCGGCGATCCGCAGATTCGGGAGCCGACGCAGGAGCGTCGCGAACACCGTCCTGAGCTCGAGCCGTGCCAGGGCCGCCCCCAGGCAGTGGTGCGCCCCGTAGCCGAACGCGAGATGCGGGTTCGGCCCGCGTGCGATGTCGAACCGCTCGCTGTCGGGGAAGGCCGCCGCGTCGCGGTTGGCCGCGTTGATCGATATCTGGACCAGATCGCCCTCGTCGATCCGCTGATCGCCCAGCCGTACGGCCTCGGTGGCGATCTGCGGCCGGTTGACGTCGATGACCGGCTGGTAGCGCAGCAACTCCTCGACGGCGCCGGCGACGAGGCCCGGATCGGCGCGCAGTCTGTCCAGCTGGTCCGGGTTGCGGAACAGTCGCAGCATCCCGGCGCTGATCGCGGTCTGGGTCGTCTCCAGGCCGCCCGCGATGACGACGACGGCGAGCGAGAGCAGCTCCTCCATCGTCAGTGCCTTCGCGCTGTCGTGGGCATGGACCAGACCGGCCAGGACGTCCGCGTCCGGTGCGAGCCCGTCGTCCAGCGCCGCGCGCTTGACCGGCACCAAGTGCTCGATGTACCCGGTCAGTTCGAGCCACGCCGTCCGGTCGGGAGCGCCGGCGCCGACCGCGGTGATGCGTTCGCACCAGTCGCTCAGCACGTCGCGGTCCTCGACCGGGAAGCCGAGCAGCTCGCAGATGGCGATGGCGGGCAGGGGAACCGCCAGGTGGGCGACAAGGTCCGCCGGCGGGCCCTTCCGCTCCATGGCGTCGATCAGGTCGTCGGTCCACGCCTGGATGCGCGGCGTCATGGCCTCCAGCCGCCGGACGGTGAACGCCTTGGACACCAGGGCGCGCAGCTCGCCATGGGGGCGGCCGTCCATGTTCACCGACCGCGCGCCGCCCGGGTCCGCGCCGGACCGCCGGGCACGCACACCCATGACGTCCCGGGTGAACCTCCCGTCGTGCAGGACCGTCCGGACGTCCTCGTACCGGGTCACCAGCCAGGCCTGCTGTCCGTCCGGGAGCCGCACCCGGGGGAGCGATTCCTGGCGACGCAGTTCGTCCAGTCGCGTATGCAGTTCGCCCGCGGTGTCCGCGGAACTCGGAAAATCAGGGACACGGTCCATTGTCGGGATTCCGATCTGGGTGGTCCGCGCGCAGGTCATGCTTCGCCGCGGAGCCCGGCAGGGCGCGGTTCGCGGGAAATGATTGGCGGAAAGAGGGGTCAACGGCTTAGCCGGGCGGCTTGTGCTCGTTAACGTGGAATTACCTTGGCAGCCGCTTCCCGCGAGAACCATCCCTGACTAGTGGGGGTGCTGGTCGGACGGATCCCCCTCGCAGCCGGATGACCAGGGACGACGCCGGTGTCGCCGGGTCCTCCGGCGGCGCGGGAGCCGCTCGGCGCGCGGAACCGCGGTTCGGCCAACCCCTGATTTTTCGGAGCTGGCCGTTGCCCGTGTTCGTTCGGCATCGTGGCCGTCAAATGGCGAAGGCGCCGAAATCATCCCAAGCGGGCATTCGACAATCCAAGGTGAGTGGTATACACGCCATGCCTGACACACGAGTTCCCCACCCCGAGAACGAGCTTCCCCGACACCGCCGGGTGGCGGAGGGGTTCGGCGCGGATCCGGAGCGCTACGATCGGACCAGGCCCAGCTATCCCGAAGCCCTGGTGAACCGCATCGTCCAGGCCCGCACGGATCTCGACGTCGTTGACGTCGGCTGCGGCACCGGCATCGCGTCCCGGCAGTTCCAGGCGGTCGGCTGCACCGTGCTCGGAGTGGAGCCGGACCAGCGGATGGCCGAGGTCGCGCGGCGGCGCGGACTCGACGTCGAGGCGTCGACGTTCGAGGCCTGGGACCCGTCCGGCCGGACCTTCGACGCCGTCGTCTCCGGGCAGACCTGGCACTGGCTGGACGCGGCCGCCGGCGCGGCGAAGGCGGCTCAGGCACTGCGGCCCGGCGGACAGTTGGCGGTGTTCTGGAACGCGGAGATCCCGCCCCCCGAGGTGCTGCGGGCGTTCGGCGAGGTCTACCGGCGGCTGTTGCCCGATTCCCTCGTCGCGCGCCAGTGGACGACCAACGCCCTGGACGGATACGCGGTGCTGCGCCGGAACGCGGCCGACGGGATGCGGCAGGCCGGTGCGTTCGGGGACCCGGAGGAGTGGCGGTTCGACTGGGAGAAGTCCTACACCCGGGACGAATGGCTGGACCAACTGCCCACGCACGGCGACCACGGCCAGTACCCGGTGGCCACGGTGAAAGAGGTGCAGGCGGGCATCGGGGCCGCCATCGACGCGATGGGGGGCGGCTTCACGATGGGCTACGCCGCGATCGGGGTGAACGCGGTGCGGACGTCCGCATGAGTGTTCCGGACAGCAGAAGGGACGTGACCGAGATGACGGCTACCGAGCGCGGGGTCGGACTGGCCGACCAGTCCGCCGACCTGGAGACGGTGCTCGCCTGGTTCCGGCGGATGCGGGAGAAGGAGCCCGTCAGCCACGACGGCGAAGCCGGCGTATGGCACGTCTTCCGCCATGCCGACGCGGAGCGGATCCTCGCCGACCCGGGCACCTTCTCCTCCGACTTCAGCTCGTTCATGGCGCCGCAGGAGGATGTCGCCCGCTTCATCAAGGGCAACCTCCTCCGGAAGGACCCGCCCCAGCACCGCAAGCTGCGCACCTTGGTGAGCAAGGTCTTCACCCCGGGCATGGTCGCCCGACTCGCGCCCCGCATCGAGGTCATCACCGATGAACTGCTCGACGCGAAGGCCGGCGCGGAGCAGATCGAACTGGTCTCGGACCTGGCGTACCCGCTGCCGGTCATCGTCATCGCCGAACTCCTGGGCATTCCGACCGAGGACCGCCCGATGTTCGGGCGCTGGGCCGACGCCCTGGTCGCACCGGAGAGCCAGACGAGTTTCATACCGAACCCGGAACGCACCAAGTCCATGGCGATCGTCATGCGGGAGATGAACGCCTACTGCCTGGAGCACATCCGCCGCCGGCGGGCCCGGCCCGAGGACGACCTGGCCAGCAGGCTCGTGGAGGCGGAGGTGGACGGTCAGCGCCTGGACGACGAGGAGATCATCGGGTTCGTGGGGCTGCTGCTGCTCGCCGGCCACATCACGACCACGGCGCTGCTGGGCAACGTCGTCCTGTGCCTGGATGAGCATCCGGAGGCCGCCGCGGCACTGCGTGCGGACTCCGGCTTGCTGCCCGGCGCCATCGAGGAGGTCCTGCGCTTCCGCACCCCGCTGGCTCCGAGCATGCGCAGAACGACGAGGGACGCCCGGATCGGCGAGCACACGGTACCGGCGGGCCGGATCGTCCTCGCATGGCTGGCCTCGGCCAACCGGGACGAGCGGAAGTTCTCCGAGCCGGACCGCTTCGACATCCGTCGCACGCCCAACGCGCACCTGAGCTTCGGGCACGGGATCCACTTCTGTCTGGGAGCACCGCTCGCCCGCCTGGAGGTCCGGATCGCCGTGCGGAAGATGCTCGCCCGCTGGAGCGCGATGTCGGTCGGCGAGGGGGCCGAGTACCACGACGCGCGAGGGATCGTCGGCGCCAAGAGGCTCCCGCTCCACCTGCGCTGGGCCTGACCGGGTCGCCCGGCCCCGGGTCCACCGCGAGCAGCCGTCCGGCAGCGCGGCGACGGCCGCCCACCCATGGCCCGGTCGCCCCGAAGGCCCGGTCGCCGCCAGGTCGGGGCGCCGGGCCATCGGGGGTGCGGACTCCGCGACCTCGTGGAGGCGCGGGCCGGGCCTCTCGGCTCACCCGGACGAGCAGGGTGCCCCGTTCACTCGTCCCCCTCCGCGTCGGTCGTCCCGGTCGTCCAGGCGCGAACCCGCTCCGCGATCCGCGGCGCCGACAGACCATGGGCGTGCAGCAACCCGTTCCGACTGCCGGATTCGAGGAACCGCGCCGGCAGGCTGAGGTTCGCCACGCGGGTCGTGGCACCGGTCGCGGCCACCCGCCGGCCCAGCCGTTCGCCGAATCCGCCGGTGCCGATGTTGTCCTCGACGGTCACGGTCAGCGGATACGTGCTCGCCAGTTCCACCAGCGCGTCGGGGACGGGCACCACCCAGCGCGGGTCGACCACCGTCGCCTCCACACCGTGCTCGGCCAGCAGCCCGGCCGCCTCGACGCAGGCGGTGGCCATCGGGCCGGCCGCGGCCAGCAGCACCTTGGGGACCTTCCGGTCCGGCGCCGCGCGCAGCACGTCCAGGCCGCCGATCCGCCCGACGCGCTCGACGCGCGGTCCCGCCTGCGCCTTCGGGAACCGCAGCACCGTCGGGCCGTCGTTGCGGTCCAGCGCCTCGTGGAGCAGGAGGCGCAGACTCGTCGCGTCGCGGGGTGCGGCCACGCGCAGCCCGGGGACGAGCGACAGCCAGGACAGGTCCCACAGGCCGTGGTGGCTCGGACCGTCGGGTCCGGTCACGCCGGCCCGGTCCAGTACGAAGACCACCGGCAGGCGGTGCAGGGCCACGTCCATCAGCACCTGGTCGAACGCCCGGGCCAGGAAGGTCGAGTAGACCGCCACCACCGGCCGCAGTCCGCCGGTGGCCAGGCCGGCGGCGGAGGCCACCGCGTGCTGCTCGCTGATGCCGACGTCGAAGACCCGGTCGGGGAACTTGGCGGCGAACTTGTGCAGGCCGACGGGAGCGGTCATCGCGGCGGTGATGCCGACCACCTCGGGGCGCTTGGCCGCCACGGCGAGCATCTCGTCGGCGAAGACCTCGGTCCACGACTGTCCGCCCGAGCTCTCGACGGCGCCGGTCGCCGGGTCGAACCGACCGACCGCGTGCCAGCGGTCCAGGTCGTCCTGGGCGGCGGGAGGGTAGCCCTGCCCCTTCCGGGTCAGGCAGTGCACGACGACCGGGCGCCCCAGGCCCACCGCCGTCCGCAGTGCCTGTTCCACCGAGGCGCAGTCGTGGCCGTCCACCGGCCCCAGGTAGGTGATTCCGAGGCTCTCGAAGAAGTCCGAGCGCGCCGCGGGTTCCGTGCCGATCGCTTCCAGATGCCTCGCGAGCGCCCCGGTCGTGGGCTGGTAGGAGCGCCCGTTGTCGTTCAGGACGATCACCACGGGCCGCTCCGGGCCCGCCCCGATGTTGTTCAGCGCCTCCCAGGCCAGTCCGCCGGTGAGCGCGCCGTCGCCGACCACGGCGACCGCCCTGCGGTGGTGGTCGCCGCGGAGTGCGAACGCCTTGGCCAACCCGTCCGCGTACGACAGCGCGGTGGAGGCGTGGGAGTTCTCGATGACGTCGTGGTCGGACTCCTCGCGTGAGGGATAGCCCGACAGCCCACCGGCGGTGCGCAGGCCGCCGAACCGCCGCGCCCGCCCGGTGAGCAGCTTGTGCACGTACGCCTGATGGCCGGTGTCGAACAGCAGCACGTCGCGCGGGGACTCGAAGACCCGGTGGAGCGCGACGGTCAGTTCGACCACGCCCAGGTTCGGTCCGAGGTGGCCGCCCGACTCCGCCACGGCGTGGATGAGGAACTCGCGGATCTCCGCGCACAGTTCGCCGTCCCGGCTCCGGTCGAGCCTCCTGAGGTCGGCGGGTGAGGTGATGCCCTGTAGCAGTGTCATGACGGTGTCTCGGCCTCCCCGGGCTCGTTCTCCGACTCCTTGACGTGCTCCTCCGCGATCCGGAGCGCCTCCTCGATCAACGTCTCGACGATCCGGCTCTCCGGCACCGTCCGGACGACCTCGCCGCGGACGAAGATCTGGCCCTTGCCGTTTCCGGAGGCGACCCCCAGGTCGGCTTCGCGTGCCTCTCCGGGACCGTTGACCACGCAGCCCATGACAGCGACCCGCAGCGGCACGGGCAGCCCTTCGAGCCCGGCGGAGACCTCCTCCGCCAGCTTGTACACGTCCACCTGGGCCCGTCCGCAGGAGGGGCAGGAGACGATCTCCAGCTGCCGTGGGCGCAGCCCGAGCGACCGCAGGATCTCGACCCCGACCTTCACCTCCTCGACCGGCGGCGCCGAGAGCGACACCCGGATGGTGTCCCCGATGCCCTGGCGGAGCAGGGAGCCGAAGGCCACGGCCGACTTCACCGTGCCCTGCTGCGTCGGACCGGCCTCGGTCACACCCAGGTGGAGCGGCTGCTCGCACTGCTCGGCCAGGAGTTCGTAGGCGCGGATCGTCACCATCGGGTCGTGGTGCTTCACCGAGATCTTGAAATCGTGGAAATCGTGCTCGGCGAACAGCTCGGCCTCCCGCATCGCCGACTCCACCAGCGCCTCCGGGGTGGCCGAGCCGTGCCGGGCCAGGATGCGGCGATCGAGCGAGCCGGCGTTGACGCCGATGCGCAGCGGGACGCCGTGGTCGCGCGCGGCCCGGGTGATGTCCTTGATCTGGTCGTCGAAGCGTTTGATGTTGCCCGGGTTGACCCGCACCCCCGCGCAGCCGGCCTCGATCGCCGCGAAGACGTAGCGCGGCTGGAAGTGGATGTCGGCGATGACGGGCAGCGGTGACTTGGCGGCGATGGCGCGCAGCGCCTCGGCGTCGTCGTTCGTGGGGACCGCGACCCGGACGATGTCGCAGCCCGTGGCCGTCAGTTCGGCGATCTGCTGGAGCGTCTCGTCGACGTGCGCGGTCACGGTCGTCGTCATCGACTGGACGGAGACGGGATGGTCACCGCCCACTCCGACCGAGCCGACCATCAGCTGCCTCGACTTGCGGCGCTCGGGCGTGGTGCGCTCAACGGTGCTCATTCGGGGCCTCCGATTCCGGCTCGCGGGACGCCCGCCCCGCGGAGCTCCTTGGGTGGCGGGACGTCGGCCGTCTCCACGGCGACGCGCGCTTCGCTCCGGCCGCCCGGGCCCGGCGCGACGTCCCCGACGGCGGTCGCCCGGACGATCCCGCCCATCAGTGGTTCCGGCTGGCGACGTAGTCGGCGAGGGACAGCAGCGGGGCGACGCGTTCCACCGGCAACTCCCGGACGGCGTCCAGTTCCGCACGGGCCAGCTTCCCGAAGCGCTCGATCTCCTGCAGCGCGCTCGCCCGGCCGCCGGCCCGGGTGACCAGGTCGGTGGCGTGCCGCGCCTCCTCCTCGCCCACGGGACCCTGGCCGGCGTAGAAGCGGGCGAGTTCGGCGGCCTCGGGGGTACCGGAGGCCAGGGCGGCCGTCACGGGGAAGCTGCCCTTCCTGTTGCGAAGGTCGGAGCCGACGGGCTTGCCGGTGTGCAGGGGGTCGCCCCAGATGCCCAGGATGTCGTCGGCTATCTGGAACGCCAGCCCGAGATGGAGCCCGAACCGGTTGAACCGCCGGGTCGCCTCCGGGGAGGCGCCGGCCAGGAGGGCCCCCAGTTCGCAGGAGCAGGCCAGCAGTGCCGCGGTCTTGTCCGAGGCGACCGCGAGCGCATCGTCCGGGCTGCTCTGGGCCCGGCCCTCCAGCGAGAGGTCGGCCATCTGCCCGGCGGCGAGCCGGGTGACGGCGTCGGACAGCAGTCGGGTCGCCGCCGGGTAGGAGGCCGAGGACCCGTCCAGCATCAGCGGGGCCTGGGCCAGCAGCAGGTCGCCCGCCAGGATGGCGGCCGGTACGCCGTACTCGTGCCAGACGGCCGGGCGGCCGCGGCGTTCGACATCACCGTCCATGACGTCGTCGTGGATGAGGGAGAAATTGTGGATCATCTCCACGGCGGCCCCTGCGGCAGCGACCTGGGAGATCGCGTCGGCGTCGTCCGTGAAGCACTCGCCGGCCAGGACGGTGAGCGTGGCGCGCACCATCTTGCCGCTGGTGGTCGCGGGCGGCGGATCGCTCTGCGGCCACCCGAAGTGGTGGGCGACCACGGGCCGGAGCCGGTGGTCGAACTCGGTGACGGCCCGGTGGAGAAGCGGGGTCACCATGCGGTTCACCCGCTCGATCTCCGGCGGGACCCCTCTCGGGGCGGTATTCGGGGGCCGGGAGGTTCGGGCGGGTTGGGTTGCCGCCGTCTCGGTATGCACAACTCACCTCGGAAGTCTTCTGCTCAGGACGAGGAGGAGGTTCGACCCGGCGGGCCGCGCGGCCCGCCGGCGGCCAGGTGGTGCACCTGCGGGTGGCACCGGACCGGCGGTCACGCGGGGCTGTGGACCTGCCGGCGACTCGGGTCCGAGACCTCGCTGATCAGCTCGGCGGGTACGGTGGCGTCGTCGAACCAGCGCCCTCCGAAGGGGCGCGGCATGGGCAGGATCTGATCGCTCGAATAGGCGAGGATCTTGCGGTTGTACGCGCGCATCTCCTCCCGCAGGGAGGCGGGGAGCCTGCCGTCCAGAGTGAGAGCGCGTTCCATCTCCCCGAGCAGCCGCCGGGTCTGGTCGATCGTCTCCAGCACCGCGTCGCAGAACTCGCCCGGCAGGACGCCGTATTCGCCCTTGATGCGGACCAGGCGTTCGATCGCCTCGTAGGAGACGTCCTGCAGGTCGCGTCGGCTGAGCCACCGGGTCTCGTAGTTGAGGCGGCGGTACCACATCGGTTCGATCATGGCCTGCCGGTGCTCCTCCAGCGTGCGGTGGAAGATCCGGTAGCCGTGCTTCTCGGGCTCCTCGAAGAAGCGGCATCCGGGGTCGAGGAAGGGCACCATCGGGCAGATGAGGGGCAGCGCGGGCCACCCCTTGAACTTGCGGATCAGGTGCTCGGAGTACGCGACGGTGTCCATCACCGACTGGCGGTCCTGGTACGGCATGCCGATGAAGAACCACACCATGACGCCCTTGACCCCGGCGTCCAGCGCACGCGGGATCCAGCGTTCCATCTCCTCCATGGTGTACGTGCCGCGACCGGACGCCCTGCTGATCCTGGGGTCGTGGGACTCGGGGGAGAGCAGGATGTACGCGTCGGTCGATTCGCCCATCTTCTTCAACGTGTCGTCCGGCGTCAGGTTGAACTGCTCGAAGTGGACGCTCCGGTAGCCGAACTCGTGCACGGCGTCGAGGTACTGGTGCATTCGGGTCTTGTTCTCGGAGTAGCACTGCAGGGCGTAGATGGAGGTGTGCTTGGCCGCCTCCCCCATCGTGCTGAGCTCCTCGACGATCAGGTCGTGGTCCTTCTGCACCAGCGTCTTCCGGACGTCCATGATGTTGCGGTAGGCGAAGCGGGAGCCGCCGCACCAGCCGCAGTCGTGGGCGCAACCGGTGTTCGGCAGCGTCATGATGAGCTTGCTGGCGAGCGGTGTCACCGGTGTCTTCTGGTAGTACGACCAGTCGTTGGCGACGTTGTTGTAGTTGGTCGCCGGCTTGTGGTCGAACCCCGTGGACTCGATCCCGTCGCCGGTCGTGTAGAGGAGGTTCGGGATCGAGCGGAAGTCCCGGCCTCCCCTGAGGACCTCCTCGGTGAGGAGGCGAACGGGTTCGAGGGTGTCGTAGCCCTGGACGACGACGTCCACCGCGTCGTAGCGGGCGAGTTCCTCGGCGTAGTAGGTCGCCGAGATGCCGCCGAAGACGGTCAGCGCGTCCGGATGCACCCGCTTGACCAGCTTCGCCAGCTCGATCGCGCCGTGGCACTGCGTCATCCAGTGCAGGTCGAAGCCAAAGATCGGTGCGTCGAGCCGGCGGACCAGCTCCTCGACGTTCAGGTCCGGATGCATCAGCATCAGCGACGCGACGTTGACGATGTCGCACTGCACGTCGTGCTCGGCGAGGTGCTGCTTGATCGAGAACCAGCCGATCGGGAACATCTCGTAGACAGAGGTGACGTTGACGCTGTCGCTGTCGCTCAGATAGGCGAAGAGGAGATCGTCGCGCTCGCGGAAGTCGAAGACGCTCGGAGCGTGCATCAGGAACATGTCGGACTTCAGCTCACGCATCGGCGGAACGCCTCCGCTCGTGCACCATCGAGCTGAGGTTGTCCACGTTCTTGAAGGCCTCCGGGGTGACGTCGTGCAGGGGCACCTTGACCTCGAACTCCTCGACCATGTAGGCGATCAGGGTCGCGGTGTTCAGCGAGTTGAGGATGCCCAGTTCGAGCAGCGGCGTTTCGCCGGTGAGCTCTCCCTGGGGGTCTCCGGAGAGGAACCTCTCCCGGATGAACGCGAGGAGCTTCGTGGCGATCTCTTCTCGTTCCGGCGTGGCTGTCACTGAAACTCCTCAGGTGTTGTGTGCGGAGACCAGGGCCGCGAGGTCGAGCTTCCCCCGGTGGTTTCGAGGCAACTCGTCGACGAAGCGCACGTCGTCGGGAATCATCTGCGGGGGAAGTAGCTGCGCCAGGTGGCGTCTGAGTGCGATGTTCCCGAGGACACTCGCCGGGGTCCGGGCCACGAACGCGGCCAGGCGCCGGTCGAGCCCGTCGCCCACGGCGGCGACCGCGGCCTCGGCCACCTCCGGATGCGTGTGCAGTGCCGCGGTCACCTCGCTCAACTCGATGCGGTGGCCGCGGACCTTGACCTGTCCGTCGGCGCGCCCCAGGTAGTCGAAGGAGCCGTCGGGGCGGACCCTGACCCGGTCTCCGGTGGCGTAGGGGCCGTCCTGCGGCGGCCGTCCCCAGTACCCGAGGAAGACGGTCGGGCCGCTGACCATGAGCTCGCCCTCCTCCCCGGGGCCGGCCGTCCGGCCGTCGGGCGTGCTCGCCCAGACCCGGTCGCCGCCGCAGGCCGTGCCGATCGGGACCGGAAGGTCGCGTTCGAGGTCTTCGGGCCGGGCCTCGTGCCGGGTGCACACGTTGGTCTCGGTCGGGCCGTAGAGGTTGAGCAGCCGGGCGTCGGTCCACTCGGCGAACCGTCGGACGTGGTGGATCGGGAACGGCTCGCCGGCGAAGAGCAGCGCGCGCAGCGACCCGGGCGCGGGCCGGTCGAGCAGGCCGCCGTCACGCTGCATGAGGAGCAGCACGGACGGAACGGAGTACCAGACGGTGATGTGCTCCTGGTGCAGGAACTCGACGAGGCGTGCCGGGGCGTACGCGAACTCGGTGGGCACCGGACAGACCGCCGCGCCGACCGCGAACGCCGCGTAGATGTCCAGCACCGACAGGTCGAAGGAGAACGAGGCGTGGTTGGCGAACCTGTCCCCGGGACCGGCCGACAACTCCTCGACGGCCCAGGCCACGAACGCCAGCGCGTTGCCGTGGCTGATGGTCACGCCCTTCGGCGTTCCTGTCGAACCCGAGGTGAAGAGGATGTACGCGGGTTCGTCCCGGTCCACCAGGACGCTCACCGGCTCGCGCGGACCCGCACCGTCCGGGGGAGCGGTGCCCTCCGGGGGAGCGGTGTCGACACAGGCCAGGAGCTCGCGGAGCGCGCCGGGAACGCGCGAGAGCAGGTCGGCCGGGGCGCACACCGCCCGCGCCGCGCACTCGCGGGCGATGGTCGCGACGCGCTCCACGGGGCTGAGGGGGTCTATCGGGACGTAGGCGGCCCCGAGCCGCAGGACCGCCTGCATGGCGGCGAGCGCGTCCGGCGACTTCGGACTCCACACGAGGACACGGTCACCGCGGCGCACGCCGTGGCCGGCCATGACGCCGGCCAGGGCGTCCGCGCGGGCGTCGAGTTCCGCGTAGGTGACCGGGCCGCAGGGGCCTGCCACGGCCAGGGCCTGCGGAGTTCGCGCCGCGGCCTCGGCCATGAGCTCGTGGAGGTTGGCGGGCCCGCTCACAGGCCCATCCCGCCGGCGATGATCTCCCGCTGGATGTCGGTCGTCCCGGAGAAGATGTGCATCGGCACGGCGTCCTTCAACTGGCCGCCGGTCCCGTTGTCGGCGAGATATCCCCGAGCGCCGAACAGCCGCACCGCGTCGATGGCGTTCTCGACCGCGGCCTCCGTGACGGCCACCTTGGCGAGCGCCGCCGCCTCACCGGCGTCCGGGCGGCCCCGGTCGACCTGCCAGCACGCCCGGTACACCAGCAGGCGGCTGCTTTCCAGGCGCTGCTTCATCGTGGCCAGCCGGTGGGAGACCGCCTGGAAGTCCCCGATGCGCCTGCCGAACTGCCGTCGTTCCCGGGCGTGCGTGACGCAGCGGCGCAGCTGGGCCTCCATCGCGCCCAGGAAGATCGCGGGCAGGCAGGCCCGTTCCCAGGTCATGGACCCGTGGAAGACCGCGCTTCCCTGCCCCTCGGAACCCAGCAGGTGCCCGCGGGGGACCCGGCACTCGGAGAACTCCACCCGGGCGGCGGCGCACCCTTCCAGACCCACCTTGGCGAGGGCGGGGCCGACCCGCAGGCCGGGCGAGCCGGCGGGGACGGCGAACGCCGACAGCCCCAGATAGCCGGCCGTGGGCGAGGTCACCGCGTAGGTGATGAAGACGTCCGCCAGCGGGCCGTTGCTGACGAACGACTTGACTCCGTTCAGCACGTAGGAGTCGCCGTCCGGCACCGCGGTCGTCGCGAGCCGGCTCACGTCCGACCCGGCCTCGTCCTCGGTCATCGCGTTGGCGGCGATCGCCGTGCCGGAGCCCATCGCGCGCAGGAGGTCGGCCCGCACCGGCTCGCGGGCGTGCTCCGCGAGAGCGGTGCCGCAGGCCAGCAGGTGCGCGGCGATGGCGAAGGCGAGCCCTGTGTCGGCGCCGCCGGCGCAGAACGCCTCCAGGCCGAGCGCCGTGTCGAGGGCACCGAGCCCGCCGCCCCCGCAGTCCTCGGGCAGGCACAGGGCGGTGATCCCGGATTCTCCCGCGGCCTGCCAGATGTCCTTCCCGGCGGCCTCTCCCGGCTTCGGGCGGGGCAGCCGGCCGGCGGCGTGGCGGAGGTGCTCGGTCCGCCGCCGCTGCTCCGCAGTGAGATCAAAGTCCATTGGCCTGGGCCTCGTGTTTCCGTGTCGGGTCGGTGCTGAGGATGCGGACGACCGCGGCCTTGTAGGTCACTCCCGGGGAGAAGCCGCACAGCAGCACGTGGTCCCCGGCTCCGAGGCTGCCCGTCGACAGCAGGTGGTGCAGCGCGGCCATGTGATCGCTCGCGCCGAGGTGTCCGACGGTCCTGCTGAAGTCCCACGTCGACTGTTCCAGGGAGAAGCCGAGGACCTTGAGGTAGGAGGCGGCCGCCTGGCGCGGCATGCCGTGGATCAGGACGCGCCTGATGTCGCCCGCCGTCACACCGGCCTCCACCAGCGCCCGCCCGGTGCATTCCAGGGTGTGCTTCTGATGGCCCAGCAGCAGCCGCACCCATGACCCGTCGTCCTCGGCCTTCCGCTGGAAGGAGGCGGCTCTCGCTCCGTAGTCCAGCGCGGTGCCGGTGGTGGCGTTGGGCGGGAACAGCGGTTCCCCGCCCCGATGGGCCTCCTCCATCTCCGAGAAGGTGGCCGAGCACAGGGACCTCAGCTCGGCGAATCCCGGCGCGGTGCTGAGCACGACGGCGCTGGCGCCGTCACCCAGGTAGGACACCCCGTCGCCGGGATTCCACCTGTCGATCAGCCGCGTGCCGAAGTTGTCACTCGCGGTGACGAGCGCCGCGGGGATCCCGGGGGAGGCCTTGAGATACCCGGCGGCCAGTTCCAGTGCGCTGAACGTGCCGTTGCAGCCGTTCCTGATCTCGACCGCGAGCAGGTCGTCGCCGAGCAGGTGCCGTTGCAGGTAGGCCTGCGGACCCCAGCCGTCGGGGCCCTGGTGCCAGACTCCGGTGTACAGGAGCAGCCCGATGTCCTCGGCGCTCATCCCGCTGTCCTTGAGTGCCTCCCGCGCGGCGGCCAGAGCCATCTCCGGCGCCGCGAGCCGCCCCGCGACGGTGACCCCGGAGAGGCCGTACTCCGCCGCCCTGCCGGCCGTGACGAGCCCCTGCTCCACCGCCGAGTCGACGCTCCGCGCCGCGGGCAGGAACACGCCGAGGCCGGCGAGGTAGATACCCCGGGTACGCACTTGTTCCCCCTCGTTCAAGCAGCGTTGTGGGAATGCCTTCGCACCACAAGGTCGGAAATCGAGCGCAGCGAGCTGGCGGCGCCCGGAGACGTCTCGGCGTCCCAGTCGATGTGGAACTCCGAGGCCACCCTGTCGAGCAGAAGGACGAGTGTGAGCGAGTCGACGCCGAGACTGAGGAATGACGCGTCGCTCCGCACTGGAACGTCGGCGAGGGGCGGGTCCCAGATTTCCCTGAGAATCGCATCGAGACGGGCGATTACCTGTGCCGGATCGGTGTTCTCCGTGACCATTTCCACAAAACCTCGGTGCTCGGGGATTGCCTGAAATCCTCGCACGCGCTTTCCCGGGGGAGTACCCCGACTTGTGGGGGACCGTTTCGGCCGCGGCCGCCGGCCCGCGCTCCCTCTGAAGCCGGGCTGAAGCGCCACCAAAACTCATTTGGCGGCGTTTTAGATCAGGCTGGCACGGTGGGGCGGGCGGCCGGCGGTGCGAGGCGGCGCGGCTGTTTCCGTGCCGACTCCGTACGACGCGCCGAGAGGGGCGTCTCCGAGCCCGAGTGAAGCCCGTCGTGAAGTTGGACCACGAGAGAGGACCGGAATGGCGACCCCGGAACCCGACATCTCAGACGTGAGAAAGGCGCTCACCGCACGACAGACCGAGGTGGTCCGGCTCGCGGCGCTGGGTCTGACCGCGAAGGAGACCGCCCGCCGACTCGGCATTTCCAAGACCACCGTGGACGAGCACCTGGCCGAGGCGCGTCGGCGCGTCGGCGCCACCACCAAGTCGCACCTGGTCGGCTTGGCGGTCGCCGCCGGAATCGTCTTCCGGTGAGCCCCGAGCCGACGGATCGGCGTGCGTGAGCGGAACGCGGAGCTCGCGGCCTGGGTCGAGCAGCAGGATCAGCCCTTCGGAAACCGCAGGCGGGCCCGTGCCGGGACGGCACGG